>JAFVVU010000188.1 GCA_017502065.1 Clostridia bacterium
AAAGGGAAGAATAGGATTTTATGAACGAAACGGATTTTATTTGAATGAATATCCGTATATACAGCCGCCTATTTCAAAAGGCAAACAAGAAGTGCCGCTTATGATAATGACATCGGCGATGCCTGTATCAGAACAGGAATTTGAAGAAATAAAAAATACATTATATAAAGAAGTATATAAAACAAACGGCAGTTATTAAAACTGCCGTTTGTTTTGTAGATGAAATTTTATACAAAGTTCTTGATAAAACTGCGTCTGTGTTCGGGGCACGGACCGTATTTTTTAATTGCCTCAATATGTGCGGCTGTACCGTAGCCTTTATTCTGCGCAAATCCGTATTCGGGATATTTTTTGTCAAGTTCCTGCATATATCTGTCCCTGCTTACCTTGGCAAGAATTGATGCGGCGGAAATGGACTGACTTGTTGCATCGCCCTTTATAACAGTGCGGTGCGGAATAGTCATTCCGGTAATTGCATCGCCGTCCACAAGCACAAACTGCGCAGAAACGGAAAGCGAATTTACCGACATATTCATTGCTTTATATGTAGCATTACGGATATTTATTTTATCAATTTCTTCGGCGGAAAGCGCAGTTATGCTGTAAGCAAGAGCTGTGTTTATAATCACATCAAACAGCTCTTCGCGCCGCTTTTCGCTGAGCTTTTTTGAATCGTTAATTCCTTCAATAACAGCATCTTCAGGCAAGATTACTGCCGCAGTATATACACATCCGGCAAGCGGACCGCGACCTGCTTCGTCAACGCCGGCAACGAAAGGTGTACCAAATCCGCGGTCAAACTCACGCATACCGCAAACACGGATATATTCCGAAAGACGTTTTTCAATGCTTGGCGGCACTTTTTCACCTGATTCGCACATCTGTTTTATTGTGTATGCCAGATTTTCAATCGGCATTTCGCGTAGTTCTTTTATAGTTGGCATGGCTAACTCCTATTCTAATGAATGTTGTTTGGTATAAAGCTCGTAGAAACGGCCTTTCTTTTCCATAAGCTCATCAAAGGTTCCGGATTCTTCAATGCCCTTGTTTGCAATAACCATGATTTTATCAGCATTTTTAATGGTTGAAAGACGGTGGGCAATAACAAACGATGTTCTGCCTTCCATAAGCTTGTTCATACCGAGGAGAAGCTTCGCCTCAGTTTCGCTGTCGATATTTGATGTAGCCTCGTCAAGAATAAGAATGTTAGCGTTTCGAAGCATTGTTCTTGCAAGCGAAATCAGCTGACGCTGACCAACGGAAAGGGAAGAGCCACGTTCGCTCACAAATGTGTCATATCCGTTTTTAAGCCCGATAATAAAATTATGTGCATTAACGGCTTTTGCGGCTTCATAAACTTCTTCGTCGCTGGCATCAAGCCGCCCGTAACGGATGTTTTCCATAATAGTTCCGGAGAACAGGAAGCTGTCCTGGAACATATATCCAATCTGTGCACGAAGAGATGCAAGTGTTACCTTTGATATGTCATATCCGTCAACCAGAATTCTGCCTCCGTTAAGATTATAATACTTTCCGAGCAGATTTACAATGGTTGTTTTTCCTGCACCGGTAGGACCGATAAGTGCAACCGTTTCACCGCTTTTTACTTCAAAAGATACATTTTCAAGAACGTTTATTCCTTCTTCGTATCCGAATGTAACGTTTTCATATGTAATATTTCCCTTTGATTCGGGGAGTGTCACAGCGCCTTCGGGGTCTGAAAGCTCCTGCGGTTCATCAAGCATTTCAACAATTCTGTCAAGATATGCAACGTTGGTGATGATGTTGTTATACAGGTTGATAATATTTTTAATCGGGTCCCAGAACCTTTGTATATATGCAACCATTGCAACAATTACACCGACCTGCATGGATACAGGGTCTCTTGCAATTGCCGCCACACCAATGTAGTAAATAATACAAACGGTAAGATCGGAAATGATTGTAATGGTCGGCATTCGCATAAGCTCATATTTTTTACCATCAAGGAAGGCACGATATGTTTCTGTACAAAGTCTTGAAAAAATACGGGAGCTTTTCTTTTCGTGCACGAATGCCTGAGTTATTTTAATTCCGTTTATACTTTCGTGTAAATACGCTGTCAGGTTGGAGTTTTTGTTGCTGTATACCTGCCATGCGCGTCGTTGCTGTTTGCGTATGAGCAGTGTTGCAAGAACAACAAGCGGAACCCCTGCAAGTGCAATAAGGGAAAGCTTGGGACTTATTGAAAACATAAAATAAATAATTACAATAAGAGAAAGTATGTCAAGCACTGCTGTTACAAGTCCGGATGAGAACATATCTGCAATGGTATTTACGTAGTTAACCACGCGCACAAGAATTTTACCGTGTGAACGCGTGTCAAAATACGAAAAAGGCAGTTTTTGCAGAGTTTTGAACAGGTCCTTTCGCATATCGAAAATGATGTTCTGACCAACATAGTTCATATATTTCATGCGAAGACTTGCCGCAAGAATTGATATTATTGTTATAACTACAAAAATTATACCGATTGTAAGAAGCCCTTTTACGTTTCCTGTCGGAATCTGCACATCAAGTGCGTTCTGGATAAGATACGGCATTGATGTTGATGCAATCATTGCAATAACAAGAATTATAAACGTAAAGAAAAACTCTTTTTTATAGGGTTTGATATAATGCGCTATTTTTTTAAGCTCTTTTTTACCGAATTTTACTTTCAGTTCTTCGTCTTTCTGATAGGTGTTTACTTTAGCCATTTATATCCACCTCACCTTCGATGTTACCGTACTGATGCTCATAAATTCCGTAATAATAATCCTTGTTTGCAAGCAACTCTTCGTGAGTGCCCTGCTCGCGGATTCTGCCGCCGTCAAGAACAATAATTTTATCACAGTCCTTAACGGAAGAAATACGCTGTGAAATTATGATTACAGTTTTGTCGGCAAACTCATTTTTCAGGCTTTCCTGAATATATTTTTCGGTATTTGCATCAAGAGCCGAGGTTGTATCGTCAAGAACAAGAACGGCAGATTTATTAAGAAGTGCCCTTGCCAGTGCAAGACGCTGTTTTTGTCCGCCGGAAAGACCTACGCCTCTTTCTCCAATAATGGTTTCATATTTATCGGGAAGCTCCATAATAAAATCGTGCGCTTTTGCGGACCGTGCCGCTTCTTCAATTTCCTCCTGACTTGCCGTTACGTTACTGTACGCTATATTTTTAGATATCGTATCGGAAAACAGGAATACATCCTGCTGAGATACGGAAATATTGCGGCGCAGGAACTCAAGGTCAAGATTTTTTATGTTTATTCCGTCAATAAGTACCAGCCCGTCGTCTGCCTCATAAAAGCGGCTGATAAGGTTTATTATAGTTGATTTTCCGCTTCCTGCCTTACCGATAAAGGCAACGCGCTCGCCTTTGTTTATGCAAAAGCTCATATCGTTTATGGCATGTTCCGAATCATATCTGAACGAAACATCCTTGAACTCAATACTGCCTTCCATACTGCTTTTTGTAACAAGTGAATAATTTGTAATATCAGGCTCGGTTTCAAGAAGCATAAGCATTTTTTCGGTTGAAGCCATACAGTTGGTGAAATAGTTGGCAACATATCCGACCTGGGAAAGCGGTATTGTCAGCATTCCAATCATACTGTTTATCATAACAAGCTGACCCATGGACATTTTTCCGTATATTACGAAAAGTCCGCAGACAATGATTATATAAATTGTAAATATGTTTGAAATGTTTGTAAGAAACGGAGTGTATTTACGGGAAATGTTGATGGAATTAATCTGCTGATTTTTGAATTCCATGTTTGCATCTTCCATTTTGGAGCATTCATATTCCTCGCGCTGAAAGGTTTTAACCACCTTGTTAGCGCTTATGTTTTCCTGCGCAATGGTATTAAGATGTGCCCTTGTTTCACGGATACGGCGGAAACAGGGTTTCATTTCTTTCGTAAGGCGGTATGTAAGATATGCCACAAGCGGCACGATAACCGCAACAATCGCAATGAAATAAAGGTCGCTCATAAACATAATTATAGCAACTGCACCAAGGAAAGTTACGGAATATTCAATTATAGTATAAACTGTGAATGCGTAAAACTGACGGATAAAATCCATATCGGCGGTGATGATTGTCATAATATCGCCGGTGCGGTGTTTATCAAAATAAGAAAAGTCAAGCGACATAATTTTCTTAAAACACCTCTGGCGCATTTTAAGACCAACGTCCTGCCCGATTACAACAAGCGTATACTGGTTGTAATACCATATAAGCATACGTATAACCGTAAGGGTCATAAACGTTATAAGAAGCGGCATGATAAGCGAAAACTGCCCGCCAATAATGACGTCGTCAACAGTGGATTTGATAAGATAATTGGAACATAAAGGAATAAGAGAAATAAAAATCCCAAGTAAAACAACAATCAGGTAACGGAGTGTCTGTCCTTTAAGAAGTCCTGCATAAAATTTAAACTTTTTCATGGCCTTCACCTTACCTTATTAGTCTTTTCGAGGTTATTATAGCATGAAAAAGAGCCGATTTCAACCACTTTGGCAGGTTTATTTCGGGAAATTTTCGTCTTATCCATTAAGAAATCAAGTTAAAAGACTTTTTTGAAAAATATCTCCAAAATACTCCAAAATACTCCCGAATGTATTGAAAAAAATATACAGGCATGATATAATTATATATATGTAATTTTTAATTGTAATCCAACTGATAAAAATGTTTTATTTGGAAAGAGGAAAAATAAATGGTACAAAAGGAAATTTTAATAAAATCAACTGTCGACGGCACCATGCAACCGTCATTATTTTATAAAGCTAAAACGGGTGAAAAACGTCCTCTTCTGGTAGGGTTACATACATGGAGCTATGACAGATTTAATCAG
>JAFVVU010000189.1 GCA_017502065.1 Clostridia bacterium
GTAACACCGTATTACAATAAAACATCACAGAGAGGTCTTTATCAGCATTTCAAACTTAATGCAGATGCTGTTAATATCCCTGTTATTTTATATAACGTACCGGGAAGAACAGGTATGAACATTTCTGTTGATACATGCAAAAAACTTTCTGAAGTTGAAAATATTGTTGCTATTAAAGAAGCAAGTGGAGATATTGGTCTTGCAGCTAAAATTGCGGCGGCTTGCGGCGATAATCTGTACTTATATTCAGGCAACGATGACATGATAACACCAATGCTTTCACTTGGCGGAAAAGGTGTAATTTCTGTACTGGCAAACGTTTGCCCGAAAGAAACTCACGATATCTGCGCTTCTTATTTCGAAGGCGATGTAAAGAAAAGTGCGGCACTTCAGCTTGAATATCTTGATCTTGTTGATGCTCTTTTCTGTGAAGTTAACCCGATTCCTGTTAAAACAGCTCTTAATATGATGGGATTTGAAGTAGGGGAGTTCAGACTGCCACTTTATGAAATGGCGGATAATAATAAAGAAACTCTTAGAAAAGCATTGGTAAATCACGGTTGTATCAAATAAGGAGTTTATACAAATGACAAATATAATACTTAGCGGTGCAAATGGTAAAATGGGTAAAGTTATTACCGCAATGGCTGCTGAAAACGATGATTTAAATATAGTTTGCGGATTTGACGTAAATACAGAATCAAATGGATTTCCGGTATATCAGAATCCTGATGAATATGCCGGCGGTGCTGATGTTATAATCGATTTTTCACATCCGAGTGCATTCGAAAACCTTACAGAATATGCACTTAAAAGAAAACTTCCAATTATAATGTGTACAACAGGTCTTTCGTCGGTTCAGCTTAAAAAACTTGAAGAAATGTCAAAAGAAATTCCTGTATTTTTCTCAGCAAACATGTCTCTTGGAATCAACCTTTTAATTCAGCTTGCAAAAAAAGCTACTGAAATTTTAAACGGATTTGATATTGAGATTGTTGAACGTCATCATAATCAGAAAATTGACGCTCCGAGTGGCACAGCACTTGCAATTGCTGATGCAATTAATGAAAGTATGACTGCTGAAGCTGAATATGTTTATGACAGACATTCCAAAAGATGCAAACGTTCAAAAAATGAAATTGGAATCCATGCGGTTCGCGGTGGTACAATTGTTGGTGACCACAGTGTGATTTTTGCAGGTAAAGATGAAGTTATTGAACTTAATCATCATGCGCACAGCAAAGAGGTTTTTGCATCGGGCGCACTTGCTGCAGCAAGGTTTATGAACGGTAAACCGGCAGGATTTTATAATATGACAGATCTTGTTAACAGTAGTATGTAAATAATCGAACAATTGTTTGAAAATAGTAAAACCACTGAATCGGACTCAATTAAAGCCGGTTTGGTGGTTTTTTTGTTATTGTTATGAAAATAGGGAAAATACTACGAACATCAAAAAAGAATCAGTTTCTGTAACTAATATATATAGCTGTATTAAAATCTGATTTATCAATAATTTCTAAATTTATATAAGTTTCAAGTCTTATATATAAAAATTATTGATTTTAGCAAAAATGGTCGTTAAATAGAAATTTCTCAAATGATGTTGGATATGTTCGCAAAATTTCTATTTAACGCAGCAAGACGGTATTTTTCTGTAATTTCATTAGATTTATCATTAAAAGCAAAAATCAGAAACAGCACAGGCAATAGTGAGTCAAAAATGTAAAATAAGATAAAATTTAAATTATAAATACAGATTTATATAAAATTGAAATCTAAAATAAGTGTAATGAGAAAAACCGGATCATAATCAATCAAAGACAAACAATATATATTATATAAATAAAAGGAACTACTAAAGAAGAACATTCATATTAGTATATACACCTTAATATATATAAGCCAGTTCCAATCCCAATTAGGCAAAATATTAATTTTGCCTAATTGGGTTACAAGAATGAGCTTACTGCTCATCTTCTATCAGATTATCTCCATTATATGCAGCAACAGCAAGCTTGTCACAACGTTCGTTATACGGATGGTCATTATGACCTTTGACCCAGATAATTTCAACTTCGTGGTTTTCAAGTAAATCCAAAAGTTGTTTCCATAAATCTACATTAAGTGCAGGTTTCTTATCAGCTTTTTTCCAGCCGTTTTGCTGCCATCCTTTAGCCCAGCCTTTAAGTATACTGTCTGCAACATATTTTGAATCAGTATATAATTTTACATTGCAAGGATATTTAAGCATATTAAGTCCGGTTATAACCGCGCGAAGTTCCATGCGATTGTTTGTTGTATGTTTGTATCCTTGCGAAATTTCTTTTTCTGTATCGTTAAATTTAAGTATTACACCAAGACCAC
>JAFVVU010000012.1 GCA_017502065.1 Clostridia bacterium
AAGCTGTTGATGCAGCGTTTGACGCATACAGCAAGGAATATAAAGATTCTATTTACTGCATAGGCTCTGTGCTTGGCCCTCATCCGTTCCCTATGATGGTTCGCGATTTTCAGAGTGTTGTTGGCATTGAAGCGCGCGAACAGTTTGTTGATATGACCGGACATCTGCCGGATGCTATTGTTGCCTGTGTTGGCGGCGGTTCAAATGCAGCAGGATTATTTGCAGGATTTTTAAACGACCCGGTTGATATTTACGGTATTGAACCACTTGGCAGAGGTCCGAAACTTGGTGACCATGCGGCAAGCCTTAAATACGGAACAGAAGGCGTTATGCACGGATTCAACAGCATTATGCTGAAAGACGAAAACGGCGAGCCTGCTCCTGTTTATTCCGTTGCAAGCGGACTTGACTATCCGTCTTCCGGTCCGGAACACGCATTCCTTCAGGAAATCGGCAGAGTTAAGTACGACGTTATTGACGATGAAGAAACCATTGATGCATTCTATCGCCTTGCAAGACTTGAAGGTATTATCCCGGCTATTGAAAGCTCACACGCAGTTGCATACGGTATGAAGCTTGCTAAAACAATGGAGCACGGTTCTGTGCTGATTAACCTCTCAGGACGTGGCGACAAGGATATGGATTATATTATTGAAAACTACGGTATAAGATAAAAAAAGAAAACGGCTTCAAATAGAAAGCCGTTTTCTTTTTTATGGAACAATGCATCGATTGTTTTCTTCCATTACAATCCTTCCACCACCTGCGGTGGTCCCCCTCCCTTTACACAAGGGAGGCTCGTTTTATCCCTGTTTCAGGTCGTGTACATCTTTTCTGATTTGTTTATCGTTTTCGATATATGATACCGCATCTTCTGCAGATTTTGCATAGTAATAAAGGTCTTTACAGTTTGCATTTATAAATTTCTGGTCGAGTGCTGTATCAAGAAAAGCTTCAAGCTTTTTATAATATCCGTTCACATCAAGAATTACAATCGGTTTAACGTGTCTGCCAAGCTGTTTTAATGTCAGCACCTGGAAAAACTCTTCAAGTGTGCCTATACCGCCGGGTGTGATAATAAACGCTTCGGCAAGGTCTTCCATTTTGGCTTTTCGTTCCGCCATTGTTTCCGTATATATAAGTTCGGTACATTTATCATAAATAAGTTCAATTGTTTCATCACGGAAAAATGTTGGAATTACGCCATAAATTTCGCCGCCGCCTTTTGTTACACCGCGCGCCGCCGCACCCATAAGTCCGTTGCCGCCTGCACCAAACACAAGCGCGTGTCCCCTTTTTGCCATTTCTTCGCCAAGTTTTTCAACTGCATCTATATAAGATTTATCAATTTCGTAGCTTGCTGCTCCAAATACACATATTTTCATTATAATACCTCCCATCTATCTTATGAATAAGTGTACCACAAAAATTCATATTATTCAAGAGGTAAAATTATTGTCATAATTTTATTCTTGCAAGACGAAGTAAAGTGTGCTATAATACAATAATGGACAAAGGAGGTGCCGGATTTGAGTACGGAAGGCATTAAAATAATCGCAAAAAACAAACAGGCGTACCATTTATATGACGTTAAAGACAAATATGAAGCCGGCATTGAACTTGTTGGTACAGAAGTTAAATCCGTAAGGGGCGGCAAGGTTAACCTTAAAGACAGCTGGGTTTCCATTGACGATGGTGAGGCTTTTGTTAAAGGTATGCACATAAGCCCTTATGAAATGGGTAATATATTCAATAAAGACCCACTTCGCAAAAGGAAGCTTTTGCTTCATAAACAGGAAATAAACAAGCTTCATTTTGAAGTTATGAAAGAGGGATATTCGCTTGTTCCCCTTTCGCTTTATTTCAAAAAAAGTAAAATAAAGCTTGAATTTGCACTTGCAAAAGGTAAAAAGCTTTACGATAAGCGTGAATCTGCAGCAAAGAAAGATTCCCAGCGTGATATGGACCGCGCAGTTAAAGAAAACGCTAAATATTAATATGGGGACGTACCGGTTTCGACGGGGACGATGAAGCTAAGATAGCGGGTAGTTGTGCAGGTCAACTTTAAAACCTGTAAAGTTATAAATTAAATAACGAATCTAATTTATTAGCTGCCTAAGTGCAGCCGTCTTACCTGTGATGACCACAGCATAGGATAAGGCGAATACTTGTGGTGAACGTGAGGCGGCAAAGCTTTGAGCTGCCCATGAATAATGAAGCTACCGAGCTGCAGGGGTTGTTTGTGGACCCTGCAGTAAGGGAATCTTAATCACAAACTGCACCCGGAGAAGTCTTTGTGAATTTGTTTTCGGACAGGAGTTCGACTCTCCTCGTCTCCACCAAAATGGAAAAGAGTACCGTAAGGTGCTCTTTTTTATTTTGGTCGTTAAACCAAAGAGAGTCGAACTCTGTGAGGGTTTTTGCGGTTAAAAAAACAGTCCGGTGGACTGTTTTTCAGCAAAAAGGTGTGAGCCGGGCATCGTAAGCGAAAGCGAGCGGTCGGCGAGCAGGCAGGATGCGAAGCAGCCGCTCTCCTTGTCTCCACCACGTCGCAGCAAACTGCGCTGCAATCAAAATGACCGTTCTTTGAACGGTCATTTTGCATA
>JAFVVU010000190.1 GCA_017502065.1 Clostridia bacterium
CTTTTTTATTACCGTTTGAATATTCCGGTACGATTTTGCCCGACAGCGGTTTTTGTGCGGAAAAAACAATGACGGCAACAGCTATTCCGGCAGGGAAAAAATACGTTGCAGACTATGCAGCGTTTCAGTATTTTACACCTGAAGCACGAAGCCTGCTGTTTGGTGCAAAGCACGACTATTGTTACCCGCCCGAAAAGCTTGAAAATGAAGCTTATATAATAGAAAAACAGGAAGGCAAAGGCCGTCCTGCAAAAACCTTTTCACTCCCGGTAACAAGAGTTCGTGTTCTTCTGCAGGATAACGGAGTGGGGCTGTTTATGCTTTCGGTGGAAAACCGTGACTATCCGGACATAAATGATATTGCATGGATTAATGAATACGGCAGAAGAATAAGCCTGCCGTATCTTACAGAACCTCCGCATGAGGTTGCCGCCGAAAAAATATCGCTTTTTGGCAAATGCGCGGATTTTGTTAAGCTTTCCGAAGAGTATATTTCAACCGGACACACGCCAAACGGCGATATAATTGAACCGGTCCGTGCGGTTATTGAAGATTTACTCGGTACTGAAGGTACAATAAAACCTATTATAGATGACAGAATGTTTGTGTGCTGCCTTATAAGAAACGAGGCTTTGAGCGCAACATTTAAAGATGACGGACTTTATACTTCGGAAGATGTTTACCGCCTTGCATTTGTTGATGCGGACGATGCATCCTGTCCGGGCGAAAGAATGCGCCGTGAAATTCTTGAGCGCTGTATTTATGACCGATGGGCACCATGGGGAACGGTTGATGTTGTAACCCACCATTCAATTTTCCGTCTTACCGGTGAATATGAAGGCATCATGAATTCGGTTATAAATCCGTTTAATGAAATGTATGTACAGCTTGCTGCAGGTGCACTTCTGCAGCGTGCAAGCATAATGTATTTTTCAAACAAATGTGCACAGCTCAGCAGAAAAATAAATAATGCGCTTAATTCCAAAAAAGGCATAACTGCACAGCTAAAACGTGAAATTGAAAAACTTAATGCAGAGTTTGCGGATGCCGGCAGCTGTATATTCCTTGACCAGCTTTCTGCACAGGAACAGGGAATGGAAGAATTTGATATGCTTCGCCGTGAACTTTATGTTGATACATCGCTTGAACGCTTAAGTGAAAAGGTTAAAGGCGTGTATGACCTTGCGCACATATATACCGAGCAGGAAGAAAATAATATGCTTAATTTCATAACATATCTCGGCATTCCGCTTGCAGCGGCAGAGCTTGTCCGGTCTGTTGCGGCGGCAGCAGTTCCGGATGCAGGTGCATGGTGGCACGTTGCCTGGGCGATTATAGGCGCAGCGGCAGGAGTGTTAATATGTACGCTTGCAAAACCTATTGTACATAACATAAAAAACAGGGATTAATCCCTTAAATATTTCCTTACCCAATATCGGGAATTACGGTGACATCTGATCTAATCCGTTCTTTTTTAAAAAGTAAAGGCCTTTTTTCGAAAGGGTCTTTACTTTTGTCCGAAAATATGGTATATTAGCCGTGGAGGCGACGGATATGAAACATGAATACAAAACACGTGGCACCTGCGCTCAGATAATACGATTTGAGCTTGACGGGGACACGGTAAGAGACATTGAATTTTACGGCGGATGCAACGGGAACTTAAAGGCTCTTTCAAAACTGCTTGAAGGTAAAACCGTTGATTATATTGAAGAAACGCTTCTTGGAAACGACTGCGGAGGCAGAGGCACATCCTGTGCGGACCAGCTTGCAAAAGCCGTACGAGCGGCACATGAAAAGGAGAATAAAAATGATTGAATTTAAGTACGATACTCAGCTTCTCATTGAAGGCGAAGGTCTTGATGAAGATGCAATATACGATTATTTTGTGGAAAATTTTAAAGGAGACAGCCTGCTTGCAGTAGGCGGCGATGACCTTGTAAAAATCCACTATCATACCAACGAACCGTGGAAAGTGCTTGAATACTGCGCTTCCCTTGGCGAAATTTATGATATAGTAATAGAAGATATGGACCGTCAGGCACGTGGTCTTGACGGCTGAGAGTAGTAGAAGAAGAGGTAGAATAAATGAATTATAATAAGCTGTTTTTAAACACAAAACGCACCGACCTTATCGGCAAAAATCTTTCAACCGTAACGGTCAGCGGTGCAGATATTGAGAATGAGGATAAATGGGATGCCCCTCGTTTTGCAATGCAGGGGAAATTCTGCTGCGGTCACGAAACCGAGCTTTCGGATATTCTCACTCTTGAAATTTCCGAAAATGGAACTCCGCTTGAGTTTGAACCCAAACGTAATAGCTGGACACCGGCATATCTTGAAACTTATTACAGATGTACTCCGCAAAAGGAGTATTATGCGCCTCACGGATGCATTTTTGCAAAAGAAACAAAGGCAATAACCGCAGGCGATGTGTTTGTTTCGGAAATGACCGTAGCAAACAATAAAAAAGAAAAAACAACACTTAAAATAAAACTTTCCTCACCGCTTGAATTCCTTGGAAATTCAATATATAAAGCGGCAGGAAAGGTGCTTGCCAATGCAACGGAAAAGAATCTTGAATTTGCTGGGTACATATGCCTTTTGGGATGTGAACCCGAATTTGAAATAACCCTTGCTCCTGAAGAAATTTATAAATTCAAATACGTTTTTGCATACGGTCTGTCGGAAGAGGCGGCAAAGGAAAAGGCAAACGAAGAGCTTGCAAAAAAGGACAGCTTTAAAGATAACGAAAATGCCATAAACAGTTGGTTTTCCGAAAACGTGCCTGCACTTAAAACCGAAAACCGTATTTTAGAAAAAATATATTACTACAGATATCTGATGATATACATAAACTCTTTTACGCCAAGGGATGTTAATCCGGCGGATAAACTTCCCGGTGCGGTAATGTATGAAAACCGCTACGGCGGATGGTTTGACTGTGCGATTGCCCTGCCTGTGCCGCTTCAGATAAATGAAGCAAAATGGCTTGGAAATGGCGAGCTTTCTGTATCGCAGATTGACCTCTGGACAGGCGGCGGAGTGTATATGGGATATATTCAGTACACACCTTATTCCATATGGGAATATTATGTAAACCACAAAGACAAGGCATTGCTTGAGAGAAGCTATGAATTCTGCAAAGAATTTACATTAAAAGATTATGATGAAAAAAACCCTCTGCCCATACGTATTGGCAGCTGGCCAACGGGCGCGGAATATTCGGCATCGTTTTATCAGCACACCGAGCCGGCATGGGACTGGAGATGCGACAGCGAAGGGTATGCAAAAGAAGGGTTTGAAATTAGCGCCCTTTACAGACTTGATGAAATAACATATTTTGCGGCAAACCTTATGGCAATGCGCAATATGGCGCGCGTGCTCGGCAAACCGGACGAAGCCGATAAGTTTGAGAGCATCCTCAAAACCATTACAGAAAAAATAAAGGAAAATTTCTGGAACGAAAAAGATAAAATGTTCTACGATATTGATGTGAAATCAGGTAAGCAGTGCGATGAAGCGGCGTGCTACAACAGCTATGCGCCGTTTGCATTTGGCATTATTGATGATGAAAAATATATTTCATGTTTCGATAAGCTTATGGATGAAAACTGGTTTGCTGATGATTTTAGCATAACAACTACGGCAAAAGATTGTCCGATATACTGGTTTGATAACCACATAGCAGGACCTACCGCATCAAGTCCGCAGAATCCGCATTTTTATTCGTGCTGCTGGAACGGACCAATCTGGCCGTATGCAGTAAGCCTTGTGCTTAATGCGCTTGGCGAAGCGGCAAAAAAATATCCGCAGTTGCAGGAAAAATGGCTTGTTATATTTGAAAAATATATGAATCTTCATTTCCTTAACGGCGACTTTAATGTTCCGTGTATCTTTGAACATTACCGCCCGGGCGAAGCAACCACATTTTCTAAACACGGCGATTATTTCCATTCCGCAGGCGTGGATTTGTTCATGAAATACTGGGCGGGAATTTCGGTTACGGAAGACGGCGTTACATTTGCACCGTTCACAACGGAAGAATTTGCGCTTGAAAACGTAAAAATAGGCGGAAAATCCTATACCTTCCGTCAGTATGCCGACGGCAGAACAGAAATCGAATAACAAATAAATGCTCTCTTATCCGAAAGAGAGCATTTTCTTTTCAAAAAATATGCGGATTTACCGCATAAATTTATACAATATGTAATATTGATTTATGCTTATTTTTATAGTATAATATATATAGTAATGTCCATTTTTAACGAAAGGCGGAAAAACATATGTCAAATACACCAAAAGTAGCGGTAATTATGGGTAGTGATTCTGATTATCCTACAGTTAAAGCAACCATTTCCACACTTAAAAGCTTTGATATTGAAACAACAGTTAATGTTATAAGCGCACACCGCACACCTGATAAGGCAGCGGAGTTCGCTAAAAATGCAGATAAAAACGGGTATGATATTATAATTGCGGCAGCAGGAAAGGCAGCGCATCTGCCGGGTGTTCTTGCGGCATTTACAGTTCTTCCTGTAATCGGTATTCCGATAAAATCCTCAACTCTTGACGGACTTGATTCCCTTCTTTCCATCGTGCAGATGCCGAAAGGAATCCCGGTTGCAACAGTTGCGGTTGACGGTGCAGACAATGCGGCAATTCTTGCAACGCAGATGCTTGCACTTAAATATCCTTATCTTAAAGACAGACTTTATGATTTCAAGAAAGGACTTGAAGACGGCGTAAACAAAAAAGATGCCGAACTCCAGAAAAAGTTAGAAGAAGATTTTAAATAATAAACGGGGGATTAAAATGAGCTATAACAAAAGCAGTAAATTAAAAGAAGAGTGTGGCCTTTTCGGTATTTACGACAGACACGGCTACGATTGTGCACGAATGATGTATTACGCACTTTACGCTTTGCAGCACCGCGGACAGGAAAGCTGCGGTATTGCCGTAAACGACGATAATAACATCTTCTGCCATAAAGACCTTGGTCTTGTGCAGGACGTGTTCAGTGATTTCGTTCTGTCACAGATTAAAGGAAACATCGCAATGGGCCACGTAAGATATTCCACAGCCGGCACCAACACAAGAGATAATGCACAGCCGCTGGTATCCAAATATGTAAAAGGAACACTTACCATTGCACATAACGGAAACCTTGTAAATGCGGACGAGCTTCGCGATTCTCTTGAAAAACAGGGTGCAATTTTCCAGGCAAGAAACGATGCCGAGGTTATTGCATATTTAATTGCACGTGAACGTCTTAATGCTCCGTCAATTGAAGAGGCGGTTGCAAATACAATCCCGAAACTTAAAGGTGCATTTTCACTTCTTGTAATGAGCCCGCGTAAGCTCATCGCAGTTCGTGACCCGCACGGAATGAGACCGCTGTGCATAGGTAAGCTTGAAGACAGCACATATGTATTTTCTTCCGAATCCTGCGGACTTGCGGCAATCGGTGCAGAGTTCATAAGAGATGTCAAACCCGGCGAAATTGTTATTGCCGACGGAACAGAAACCTTACGCACAATAGAAACACATTGCGGCGGCAAAAGTGCACTTTGTATTTTTGAACACATATATTTTGCACGTCCCGACAGTGTAATCGATGGACAAAGCGTGTACGATGCAAGAAGAGCGGTTGGACATGCACTTGCAAAAGAGCATCCCGTTGATGCAGACCTTGTATTCGGTGTGCCGGACTCCGGTCTTTGTGCGGCAATCGGATATGCCGAAGAATCAGGCATCCCGTACGGCTATGGTCTTATGAAAAACAGATACATCGGCAGAACATTCATTCAGCCGTCACAGAGTATGCGTGAAAAAAGTGTTAATATAAAACTTGCGGCGGTAAAGAGTGCAGTTGAAGGTAAAAAGGTTGTAATGGTTGACGACTCCATTGTACGTGGAACAACCATGAAAAACATTGTAAAAATGCTTAAGGATGCAGGCGCAAAAGAAGTACACGTTCGCATAAGTTCGCCCCCGTTCTTATGGCCGTGTTATTTCGGAACAGACATTCCGAACCGTGAAATGCTTATAGCATGCAAATACACAATTGAAGAAATCCGCCAGAGCATTGAAGCAGACACACTTGGTTTTGTTTCCTGCGAGGCGCTTAAAACAATAGCAAAAGATTCTAAACTTGAATTCTGTGACGCGTGCTTTACGGGTAAATATCCGATGGAAGTGCCGATTATGAAAGAAATGGAAGGTAATAAATAATGAGTGAAGCTTATAAACTTGCAGGTGTTGACGTTGAAGCCGGCTACGAAGCCGTTAGACTTATGAAAGAACACGTTAAAAGAACATTCATCCCCGGCGTGCTTACAGATATCGGCGGATTCGGCGGCTCTTTCGAACTTCCGGAAGGATATAAAAAACCGGTTCTCGTTTCGGGAACAGACGGTGTTGGCACAAAACTGCGCATTGCATTTTTAACAGATAAACACGATACAGTAGGTCAGGACTGTGTTGCAATGTGCGTTAACGATATAATCTGCTGTGGTGCAAAACCGCTCTTTTTCCTGGATTATATCGCAGTTGGACATAACTATCCGGAAAAGGTTGCAACAATCGTTAAAGGTGTTGCCGACGGATGTGAAAAAGCCGGATGCGCACTTGTTGGCGGCGAAACTGCTGAAATGCCCGGATTTTATGATCCCGAAGAATACGATATTGCAGGCTTTGCAGTAGGTATCGTTGAAAAAGATAAAATGATTGACGGCAGCAAAGTAAAAGCAGGGGACAAGCTTGTTGGTATTGCATCCTCAGGCGTTCATTCCAATGGATTTTCTCTTGTAAGAAAGCTGTTCAACCTCAATAATGAGGGTGCTGCAACACGCCTTAATGAAGCTCCTGCATCACTTGGATGCACAGTTGGCGAGGCGCTTATCGCTCCAACAAAAATTTATGTGAAACCCGTTCTCGGACTTCTTGAAAAATTTGAAATAAACGCAATTTCTCATATCACAGGCGGCGGCTTCTATGAAAATATTCCGCGTATGCTTCCTGAAGGAACAAAAGCGGTTATCAACAAAGGTTCATGGGACATCCTGCCGATTTACGATATCATGAAAGAAATGGGCGGCATCACCGAAAAAGATATGTATAACACATTCAACATGGGTATCGGTATGATTATGGCGGTTCGTCCGGAAATTGCCGAGGATGTTGTTAAAGAGCTTGAAGCATACGGCGAAAAAGCATACATAATCGGTGAAGTGGCTGAAGGCAACGGAGAAGTTGAAATATGAAAAAAATAGGAGTTCTTGTTTCAGGCGGCGGCACTAATCTTCAGGCGCTAATTGATGCCGAAAAATCGGGCATCATAAAAAGCGGCAAAATTGTTACCGTTGTTTCAAATAAAGAGGGCGTTTATGCGCTCCAGCGTGCAAAAAATGCCGGAATTGAATCAGCGGTTATAACAAGAAAAGAACATGGCGCGGCTCTTTGCGATAAAATACTTGAATATCTTAAAGAAAAGCAGGTTGATGTGGTTGTTCTTGCAGGATTTCTTGCAATCCTTGAAGGAAAACTTCTTGAAGAATATAAGGACAGAATAATTAATATTCACCCGTCACTTATTCCGTCATTCTGCGGCGACGGATTTTACGGCCTTAAAGTGCACGAAGCGGCACTTGAAAAAGGCGTAAAGGTAACCGGCGCAACAGTACATTTTGTAAATGAAATTACAGACGGCGGTAAAATAATAATGCAAAAAGCAGTGTATATTGAAGACGGCGACACCCCCGAAATATTGCAGAAACGTGTAATGGAGCAGGCGGAATGGGAAATTCTTCCCCTTGCAGTTGAAAAGGTTTGCTCCGAGCTTTGATATACCCCGAAATCTAAAGCCGAGTGGAGTAGACCCCCACAAGGTTTAAAACCAAAAATTTTGCGTAATACTGCAGAAAATTCTGCAAATATACGCGAGTATTATTTTTGAATTTTCTTTGTCTTCCATCAAAATTTAAGGGGTTTAAACTCTTCGACCTTAAATGGGCGACAAATTACAAGGATGAAAATTTAACAAATTTAAGGCTTATGGGGGTCTACTCCCCTCGGCTTAATATGAAAGGACGTAAGGTCAATGATAAAACTTAATTTAGCAAACGAACTTAAAAATAATGCATACCCCGGCAGAGGTATTGTAATCGGAAGAACAGCGGACGGTAAAAAAGCAGTTACTGCTTATTTCATCATGGGCAGAAGCGAAAACAGCCGTAACCGTGTGTTTGTAGAAGACGGATGCGGCATCAGAACACAGGCTTTTGATGAATCAAAGCTTGTTGACCCAAGCCTTATCATTTATGCTCCGGTTCGTGTACTCGGAAATAAAACAATCGTAACAAACGGCGACCAGACCGATACAATTTATGACCTTATGAACCAGCAGCTTACATTTGAACAGGCTCTTCGCACACGCGAATTTGAACCTGATGCACCTAACTATACACCGAGAATTTCGGGTATTCTTAAAATTGATAACGGCGGCTACAGCTATGCAATGTCAATTTTAAAAAGTGCGGACGGCAACCCTGAAACATGTAACAGATACACATTCTCATACAAAGCACCGGTAGCGGGCGAAGGCAGATTTATCCATACTTATATGGGCGACGGAAACCCCCTCCCGAGCTTTGAAGGCGAACCGAAACGTGTTGAAATTTCCGGAAATATCGACGAATTTACAGATATGCTCTGGACAAACCTCAACGAAGAAAATAAAGTTTCTCTGTTCGTAAGATATATCGATATCGAAACCGGAGAAACCGAAACAAGAATAGTAAACAAAAATAAATAATCAGCAGGAGTGAACAAAATGAAAGAAATGCAGTTAAAATACGGCTGTAACCCTAACCAGAAACCGTCAAGAATTTATATTGAAAATGGCGACCTTCCTATCGAAGTGCTTTGCGGCAACCCGGGATATATCAACCTTCTTGATGCATTCAACGGCTGGCAGCTTGTAAAAGAACTCAAGAAAGCAACAGGACTTCCTGCTGCAACAAGCTTTAAACACGTATCGCCGGCAGGTGCGGCAGTAGGCCTCCCGCTTAGTGATACATTAAAACAGATATATTTTGTGGAAGAAGAAAATCTTTCTCCGCTTGCATGTGCATATGCAAGAGCACGTGGCGCCGACAGAATGAGCTCATTCGGTGATTTTATCGCACTTTCCGATGTTTGTGACGTGCCTACAGCAAACCTCATCGCACGTGAAGTTTCCGACGGCGTTATCGCTCCGGGATATACAGACGAAGCACTTGAAATCCTTAAAGGGAAAAGAAAAGGCAGCTACAACATCATTAAAATAGACGAAAACTATACTCCGGCACCTATCGAAACAAAACAGGTGTACGGCATCACATTTGAACAGGGCAGAAACGAGCTTGACATCAATGAAGAGCTTCTTTCAAATGTTGTAACAGAAAACAAAAATATGTCAGCGGACCAGAAACGTGACCTTATGATTGCGCTCATCACTCTTAAATATACACAGTCAAACAGCGTTTGCTATGTAAAAGACGGTCAGGCAATCGGTATCGGTGCAGGTCAGCAGTCAAGAATTCACTGCACACGTCTTGCAGGAAATAAAGCTGATATCTGGTGGCTCCGTCAGGCTCCGCAGGTGCTCGCACTTGATTTTGTTGACGGCATCAAACGTGCCGACAGAGATAATGCAATCGATGTTTATATTTCCGACGAATATATGGATGTGCTTGCAGACGGCGCATGGGAAAAAATATTCAAAACAAAACCGCCGGTATTCACAAAAGAAGAGCAGAAAGCATGGCTTTCTAAAAATACAGATGTTGCACTCGGCTCTGACGCATTCTTCCCGTTTGGTGATAACATCGAACGTGCAAGAAAAAGCGGCGTAACCGTAATTGCACAGCCGGGCGGCTCAATCCGTGACGAAAACGTAATTGAAACCTGTAACAAATTCGGAATTGCAATGGCGTTTACAGGCATCAGACTTTTCCATCATTAATAAAGGAGTAAGGACATGAAAGTTCTTGTTGTTGGCGGCGGCGGAAGAGAACATACAATTGTGTGGAAGCTTTCCAAAAGCCCGAAAGTAACTGAAATATATGCGGCTCCCGGTAACGGGGGAATTGCAGAGCTTGCAACCTGTGTGCCCATTAAAGCAACGGACATTGACGGCGTTGTGAACTTTGCATATGAAAATAAAATTGATTTAACGGTTGTTGCGCCGGACGATCCGCTTGTTGCCGGAATGGTGGATGCACTTGAAGCAAAAGGACTTCGTGCATTCGGCCCGAACAAAGCGGCGGCAATAATTGAGGGAAGTAAAGTATATTCCAAAGAGCTTATGGAAAAATATAATATCCCCACAGCCGCTTGCAAGGTGTTCACCGATGCAAACGAATGTATGGCGTATATCAAATCGCAGAATACATATCCTACCGTTATAAAAGCCGAAGGGCTTGCACTTGGTAAAGGCGTTATAATTGCGCAGACCGAAGCGGAAGCGGAAACGGCAATTGACGATATTATGGTTAAAAAAATCTTCGGCGACTCGGGTAACCGTGTTGTAATTGAAGAATTTTTAACCGGTCCGGAGGTTTCTGTTCTCACATTTACCGACGGAAAAACCATCGTGCCGATGGTATCTGCGCAGGACCACAAACGTGCATATGATAACGATATGGGTCCGAATACGGGCGGAATGGGAACATTCTCTCCCAGCAGAGTTTACACAAAAGAAATTGCCGACATTTGTATGAAAGAAATTTTTGTTCCTACAATGGAAGGCCTCAATAAAGAAAACCGTAAGTTCAAAGGCGTAATTTTCTTTGGTCTTATGATAACCAAAAACGGCCCGAAAGTTATTGAATATAACTGCCGTTTCGGTGACCCGGAAACACAGGTTGTTCTTCCGCGTCTTAAAGGGGATCTTTTTGAAATTATGATGGCAGTGTCCGAGCAGCGTCTTGCCGATGTAAATATCGAATGGGACGATAACGCCGCAGTCTGCGTTGTTGCGGCATCGGGCGGATACCCGAAAAAATATGCAACCGGCTACGAAATTTCCGGAATGGCGGATGCTGAAAGCGCAGGAAATATTAAAATTTTCCACGCCGGCACCAAAAATGAAGACGGTAAAGTGCTTACATCGGGCGGCCGTGTGCTTGGAATTACAGCGGTTTCAAAAGACCTTGATACCGCAATAAAAGATGCATATGCGGCTGTTGAAAAGGTGTCTTTCACCGATATGCACTACCGCAAGGACATTGGCGTTAAATAAAAATATTTACAAACATAACAGAATATGTTATAATGAGGGTGAAACAAGATGTTTCACCCTTTCATATTTTGGTAAGAATAGAAACATCGGTTTCAAATGCTATTATCATGAAATGGAGTGAGTTTATGAACATTAACGTAATCGGTAGAACATTAAAGGTATCGGAAGCTCTTAAAACCAGGGCGGAAAACAAGCTTACAAAGCTTTCAAAATTCTTCGGAGACGATGTTGACGTAACCGTTGCCCTCTCAACCGTTAAAGATAAAAGCATTGTTGAAGCAACAATTTTTTATAAAGGTATGATATACAGGGCGCAGCACGCGGGATATGATATGTATGCATCAATCGACCGTGTTGTTGAAATTCTCGAACGTCAGATACGTAAAAACCGTACCCGACTTGAAAAACGTCTGTACGAATCAGCATTTGCACCTGCTCCGGATTTTGACCCGGCGGATGTTGCGGAAGAAGAATATGAAATTGTTAAAAGTAAAAAATTCGTTATAAAACCGATGAGCGTGGATGAAGCAATTCTGCAAATGAATATGCTC
>JAFVVU010000191.1 GCA_017502065.1 Clostridia bacterium
GTAGAACAGATTATCGAAATACTGCCTGATAGGTTTAATGTGTCAATTCCTAAATATATTATTATGCCAAATCACATTCATTTGATTATAGAAATTTGTAATACGAAAAACGGGCGATTCGTGAATCGCCCCTACAACACCATCGTTCTGTTATTGATAAAATTGTAGGATTTCTGAAAATGAATGTGTCAAAGAAAATCCATAATACATACTCTGATAAAATATGGCAAAGGTCATATCATGACCACATAATTCGTGGCAAAGAAGATTACCAGAAAATCTGGCAGTACATTGACACTAACCATCTCAAATGGGAACAGGACAAATTTTACATAAAAGAATTGTGATAAAACAGCACCGAACGTGCAGGATGCAAAAATATTTAGGTTTACTTTTTCACATAGAATTTTGTATAAATACGATGAACTCCGCAATTTGCGGAGTTCTTTTTTATTAAAGCATCCTGCACTATTTCCCCCAATCCTTAAAATGAGAAAAGCAGGAACCGAAGTTCCTGCTTTTTAATATTTAAATTATGCGTTGATTCTTTCTTCAAGAGCTTTAAGCTCATCAGAAATTTCTTTCGGAAGTCTATCGCCGAACTGTGCGAAGAATTCTTTCTGGTTTTCAATATCTTCTGTCCAGTATTCTTTCTTAACGCTGAGGAGTTCGTCCATAACTTCGTCTGT
Organism: Clostridia bacterium; assembly: GCA_017502065.1. Taxonomy (GTDB): domain Bacteria; phylum Bacillota; class Clostridia; order RUG12999; family RUG12999; genus RGIG4103. Next base: position 690 of record JAFVVU010000191.1, read on the forward strand.
GATGTCAAGACCTTCTGTGTTGAGGTCTTCTTTAAACGGAACGTAACCAATTGCTGTTTCTTTAGCGTCAACCTTGCCGTCGCATCTGTCAAGAATCCAGTTGAGAACACGCATATTGTCGCCAAATCCCGGCCAGAGGAATTCGCCTTCGTCGCCACGACGGAACCAGTTAACGTGGAAGATTTTCGGAGCTTTGTCAGCATCCATTTTCTTACCCATTTCAAACCAGTGTCCGAAATAGTCAGCCATGTTGTAACCAACGAACGGTTTCATAGCCATCGGGTCACGTCTTACAACACCAACTGCACCTGCAGCAGCTGCAGTTGTTTCAGATGCCATTGTAGCACCAACGAATACACCGTGTTCCCAATCTCTTGCCTGGTATACGAGCGGAGCAGTTTTAGCACGTCTGCCGCCGAATACGATTGCGGAAATCGGCACACCCTGCGGATTTTCAAATTCCGGAGAAATGCACGGGCAATTGATTGCCGGAGCTGTAAATCTTGAGTTAGGATGAGCAAGCTTGCCGCCCTGCGCAACAAAATCTTTACCGTTAACAAGCTTTCCTGTCCATTCAGTAGCATCAGCCGGAGGATTCTTGTCAAGACCTTCCCACCAAACTGTTTTGTCTTCGTTGTTTATAGCAACGTTAGTGAAAATTGTATTTTTCTTTGTAGCTTCAAGAGCATTGAAGTTTGTTTTTTCGCTTGTTCCCGGAGCAACACCGAAGAAACCTGCTTCAGGGTTGATTGCATAAAGTCTGCCGTCTTTCGGGTTAATGCGGAGCCATGCAATATCGTCACCAACTGTCCAAACTTTGTATCCTTTAAGGATTTCCGGCGGAATAAGCATTGCAAGGTTTGTTTTACCGCAAGCACTCGGGAATGCAGCACAGATGTATTTAACTTCGCCCTGCGGATTTTCAAGACCGAGGATAAGCATATGTTCAGCCATCCAGCCTTCGTTTTTGCCGAGGTAAGAAGCGATACGGAGTGCAAAACATTTTTTGCCGAGAAGTACGTTACCGCCGTAAGCGGAGTTAATTGACCAGATTGCATTGTCTTCAGGGAAGTGAACAATGTATCTTTCGTCAGGATTTACATCTTTTTTAGAGTGGAGACATTTAACGAAATCTCCGTCTTCGCCAAGAGCTTCAAGAACGGGAGTTCCGATTCTTGTCATAATAGCCATGTTAAGTACAACGTAGATACTGTCAGTAAGCTCAATACCGATTTTTGAGAACGGTGAGCCAACAGGACCCATTGAATACGGGATGATGTACATTGTTCTGCCGTCCATTGAACCGTCATACAAAGCTTTGAGTTTTGCATACATTTCGGCAGGTGCCATCCAGTTGTTGTTCGGGCCTGCATCTTCCTTCTTTGTTGTACAGATGAATGTTCTGTCTTCAACACGAGCAACGTCGTTTTCTGCTGTTCTGTGGTAGTAGCATCCCGGGAGTTTTTCCTGATTAAGTTTAATCATTTCTCCGGTTGAAACAGCTTCAGCGCGGAGTGCTTCAAGCTGCTCTTCGCTTCCGTCAATCCAAACAATATTGCTTGGTTTAACGAGGGCTTTCATTTCTTCAAGCCATGTCAATACTTTTTTGTTGTTTGTCATTACTATTCTCCTCTCAACAGCGGCGGATTAGCCGCCATGATTTTATTTACTTTTTTTATATAAAATATCGGACAGAGCACAAAACTGTGCCGGCGATATTTTTTCTGCTCTTATGTTTTCGTCAAGCCCGATTTCAGAAAGCGCTGCTGCCGCATCTGCTTTTGAAATTCCACCGGACGAAACACTGTTTATAAAGGTTTTTCTTCTTTGTGCAAACCCTGCTTTTACAAGCTTAAAGAAGAACTTTTCATCTTCGGGTGTAAACGGAGGGTTTTCACGGATATTAAGTTTTATAACTGCCGAATGTACCTTTGGCGGCGGGCAAAAATCATCGGGACGGACATTTACAATTATTTCAGGCTCTGCATAATATCCCACTGCAATTGAAACCGCCGAATAATCCTTTGACCCCTCATCTGCTGCAAGACGGTATGCAACCTCTTTCTGCACCATTACTGTAATGGACTCAAAAAGCTCGCGGTGTTCAAGCAGCTTCATAATAATCGGTGTGGTAATATAATACGGCAGGTTTGCCACCACTTTCGCTTTGCCCGATTTGAAATGCTCATTATAAAGCTCGTTTATATCAAGCTTTAATATGTCGCCGTGGATTATACTTACATTGTCATAATCTTCAAGGGTGTAGTCAAGTACGGGAAGAAGTTTTGTATCAATTTCAACCGCCACAACCTTGCGCGCCCTTTCGGCAAGTGCCATTGTAAGCGTGCCTATTCCCGGCCCGATTTCAAGAACATTAGTGTCCTTTGTAACGCCGCTTCCGGAAACGGTATCCTCAATAACGCCGCTGTTTATAAGAAAGTTCTGTCCAAGCGATTTTGAAAAATGCTTGCCGAACATTCCCATAACGGCGCGTATTTCTTTTATATCGGTTAAATTATGCTTACTCATCGAACAGCCCTACCTGTACAAACGGTTTATCCACATCTTTGAGCGACATTCCGGAAGCCGGAATTCTGTTTGAAGAATACGGTTTAAAATCTTCAAGACCGCTATTTTCAGCAAGCTCCATTTTTTCAAGGAACTTATCGCGTTTTGATAAGTAAACCTGAATACCTTGCGTATCACGTTTGGATTTCGGTGTGATAAGTGCGGTATTTATGATAAGGCATCTGCCGCCCTTACTGTTTATGGAAATAAGCGTATCTTCAGGAATCCAGAGTATACTCCTCACAGGACTTTTAACCGAATATGCCGCAATAAGCTTACGGCGGTTGGTTTTGGTTGCATAGCCTTCCATTTCAACCTTGGCAATTTTGCCGTTTTCAAATGCAAACAGCATATAGCCTTTGTAGTCTGTTGTTGCAACCATATGGATGATTTTTTCATCCTTTTCCATTCCCAGCATATTGGGCAGATATTCGCCCATCACGCTTGCTTTACATTCGGGAATGTCGTATATATGAGTTTTATAAACCTCACCCTTATCGGTAAACAGAAGAAGATCCTCTTTGTTACCAACCTCAAAATCGCAAATAATTTCGTCATCCTGTTTCAGCTTCTGCTCGGATGCCATACGAAGTGAGTTAAGTGTGATTTTTTTGATATAGTTCTCTCTTGTCATGAACATATGAACACGGTAATCAGGAATCATTTCGTCCTGAGTTACGGTTTTTATATCACCTTTTGTGACAAGAGTTGTTTTTCTTTCGCTGCCGTGTTTTTTGATAATCGCTTCAAGCTCTGTGCAGATTACCTTATTCACACGTCTGTCGCTTTCAAGAGTTGCGGTCATGTCCGCAATTGCTTCTTTAAGCTTTTCAATTTCCGCAATTCCTTTAAGAATATAATCTTTATTAAGATTACGGAGTTTGATTTCCGCAACGTATTCCGCCTGAATTTTATCAATCCCGAATCCGTTCATAAGGTTTGGAACAACCTCGGCATCAACTTCGGTTTCACGAATGATTTTGATTGCTTTATCAATATCAAGAAGAATACATTTAAGACCTTCAAGAAGATGAAGTCTTGCGGACTTTTCATTAATTTCAAACGAAAGACCGCGTTTGATACAGTCGCGTCTGAAAGCGCACCATTTTTCGATAATTTCGCCAACACCCATAACCTGCGGCGATGTGCCGATAAGGATGTTGAAGTTACACGGAAAATTATCCTGAAGAGGAGTGGATTTGAAAAGCTTAGCCATAAGCTGCTCAACATCGGTACTTCTCTTTATATCAATGGTGATTTTAAGACCTACCTTATCCGTTTCGTCACGAACGTCGGAAATTTCTTTTGCTTTTCCGGCTTTTATAAGGTCAATAATCTTTTCAATTATTGCTTCGGATGTTGTGGTATACGGAATTTCGTATATATCAATACAGGAATTTGCTTTGTCGTACTTATATTTTGCACGCACCGCAAAGCTTCCCCGACCTGCTTTTAAAATGCCGTCCATTTCTTCTTTATCGTAAACAATTTCGCCGCCGGTTGAAAAATCGGGCGCAATTATATGTTCAAAAATGTCGCATTTCGGGTCTTTAAGATATGCAATTGTAGCACGGCATACCTCGGCTAAATTGAAGCTGCAGATGTTACTTGCCATACCAACGGCAATACCCTGATTGGGGTTTACAAGCACGTTGGGGAACGTTGTGGGAAGAAGCATCGGCTCTTTCAGCGTACCGTCGTAGTTATCCATAAACGGAACAACATCTTTATTTATATCTTTAAAAATTTCCTGTGCAAATGAGTCAAGCTTTACCTCGGTGTAACGGGAAGCGGCATATGCCATATCCCTTGAATACTGTTTACCGAAGTTACCCTTGGAATCAACAAACGGATGAAGCAGCGCTTCGTTACCCGTTGTAAGACGCACCATTGTTTCATAAATAGCGGCGTCACCATGGGGGTTGTATTTCATTGTCTGACCGACAACGTTTGCCGATTTTGTACGGTTACCCGACAAAAGCCCCATTTTATACATAGTAAAAAGAAGCTTTCTGTGCGAGGGTTTGAAACCGTCAATTTCGGGAATTGCACGGGAAATAATTACGCTCATTGCATACGGCATATAGTTTTTTTCCAGCGTATCGCAAATCAGCTCGTCTGTTATGTTTGCCAAAACCCTCACTCTCCTTTATCCTACGTCTATCATATCTAAATATTTGCCGCCGTTTTCGGCAATATAATCTTTTCTTGCGGCAAGGTTATCACCGAGGAGCACGTCAAACATCATTGCTGTTCTTTCGGCATCATCAGCAGTTACCTGTATAAGTCTGCGTGTTTCGGGATTCATTGTTGTCTGCCACATCATTTCGGGCTCGTTTTCACCGAGACCCTTTGAACGCTGAA
>JAFVVU010000192.1 GCA_017502065.1 Clostridia bacterium
AATAATCTTTTTAACTTCTTGATCAATTAATAATGCAATTTGATCTGAGAAGTTTTTACTTTGATTATAATCTCTACCTAAGAATACACTTTCATTTCTATGTTCAAATTGCATAGGTCCAAGAGAACTCATACCATATTCAGTTACCATACTTCTTGCTATTTCCGATGCACGCTCAATATCGTTTGACGCACCTGTGCTTATATCATCAAATATGATTTTTTCAGCTGCTCTTCCGCCAAGAAGAATTTTAATGCTATCATACATCGAATTCTTTGTTTCATACATCTTATCTTCTGTAGGAAGGTGCATTGTATATCCGCCTGCTCTTCCGCGCGGAATAATTGATACCTCGTGTACAGGATCCTGATCAGGTAAAAGACGTGTAACAAGCGCATGACCCGCTTCATGATAAGCAGTAATTTTCTTTTTCTTTTCGCTCACCACTCTGGATTTCTTTTCCACACCCATCATTACCTTCATAAGAGCCATCTGTATATCATCATTATCAATGAGTTGTTTATTACCTCTTGCCGCAAGAAGTGCCGCTTCGTTCATAAGGTTTTCAAGGTCTGCGCCTGTAAAGCCTGCAGTTGTTCTTGCAACCGTTTTAAGATTTACCGTTGGTGCAAGCTTTTTATTTCTTGAATGAACTGTGAGAATATCTTCTCTGCCCTGAACGTCAGGAGTATTAACAACAATCTGTCTGTCAAATCTGCCCGGTCTTAGTAGTGCAGGGTCAAGGATGTCAGGACGGTTTGTTGCCGCAATTATAATAACGCCTTCGTTAACACCGAATCCGTCCATTTCAACAAGGAGCTGATTGAGTGTCTGTTCTCTTTCGTCATGACCGCCGCCCATTCCGGCACCACGGTGTCTACCAACGGCATCAATTTCATCTATAAAAATAACTGAAGGAGTTGATTTTTTTGCTTCTTCAAACAAATCTCTTACACGTGCCGCACCAACGCCGACAAACATTTCAACAAAATCGGAACCGCTTATGCTGAAAAACGGTACGCCGGCTTCACCTGCAACGGCTTTTGCAAGAAGAGTTTTACCTGTTCCCGGCGGGCCTACAAGAAGCACACCTTTCGGGATTCTTGCGCCAAGCGATGTATATTTTGAAGGGAGCTTCAGAAAATCAACAATTTCTTCCAAATCTGCTTTTTCTTCATCTGCACCTGCAACATCCGCAAATGTTATTTTTTTGCCTGTGTTAGCTAAGTTTTTTGCGCGGCTTTTACCAAAATTCATAACTTTTCCGCCGCCTCCTCCGCCTTGCATATTGCGGAAGAAAAACAGCCAGAACACAATGAGTATTGCACCGAACAAAAGATATGGAATCACCGAAAGCCACCACGGCGCACTTACCGGAGCCGGTGTGTCAAATGTAAATGCCGGGTTTGTCATTATAAGTTCTTTGATTTCCTGTGTTGCAAAAGTAAGAAACAGGTTTGCAGACGGAATTTCCACAAGCATTTCCTTACCGTTTTTAAGTGTTGCAATTGCCGTTGTTTCATCAACAACAATTCCTGTAACCTGTCCGCTTTCAATACTTCGCATAAGGTCACTCATGGTGTTTCTTTCAATATTCGTTGGCTGAGCTAAAAATGAATAAACAAGAAACAGCGCAATAAATAAAATCACATAAAAGCTGATGCTTTTTAATTTTTTCTTCAACAAAGTCACTCTCCCATTGGTTGTATGTATTATGATGAAATATTCTGCCCCAAAACATCAATTTAATTGTATGCTTTTTTACAATTTTTATTTATGTACTTACTTTACCCGTAAATTTCTTCTTTTAAAACTCCTACATACGGCAGGTTTCTGTATTTTTCGGCATAATCAAGTCCGTATCCTACAACAAATTCGTTTTCAATCTGAAAACCTTTGTAATCAACAAAAACTTCTACCTCTCGTCTTGACGGTTTATCAAGCATTGTACATATTTTAACTGATTTTGCGCCACGGCTTAAAAAGTTTTCTTTCAGTTTTGAAAGTGTTCTGCCCGTGTCAACGATATCTTCAACAATAAGAACATTTTTATCTTTCAAATCAATTGAAGTATCTTTCTTTATTTCAAGGTGTCCGGAAGATGTTGTTGATGCACCATAGCTTGATGCTACCATGAAATCCATCTGCACTTTGCTTTTTATGTTTCTGATTAAATCAGCCATAAACACAAAGCCGCCTTTTAAAATGGATATTGCAATAAAATCTTCCCCATTATAATCTTTTTCAATTGCCTCTGCCAGTTCGGCTGCCCTTTGTGAAAGCTGTTCTTCCGTCACCAGAATTTTCTTAATATCATTTTTCATTTGTCAGTCCCCCACAGTATATCTTTATATTAAGCTTTTTTAAAATATCTCCTGAAATAACACCCGGCACAGCCGCAACTTCACCATCTGCCGTTATTACTCCAATACTGTTTCTTTTATGAACGGGTATTTTTTTATCAATCAATACTTTTTTAACCTTTTTATGCATTCCGCCTGCAAGGATTTTATCCCCATCCTGTCTGCTTCGCAATACAAGCTTGCGGTTTTCCGGATTTACGCAAGTTATCTTAAGTCCGTTTATAAAATTATCTCCGTTTTTAAGTTCGTGTGAAAAACTTATATTTTCCGGTAATCCGGATTTGAAATAAAGTTTATTATACGAAAGCTCTGCGTACCCTCCCGGTAAATCAACCGTTTTCCCGGTTTCGCCTCTGTTGGCTGTTTCAAGCAACATCATAATATGCTTATATTCCAAAGAAATGTCTGCCTGTTTTGCAATTTCGGAAACAATTCTTCTTTGAAGTGCCGGATGAATGGTTTTAAGATTATTAACATCCAAAAACAAACCGTATTCATCTTCATTTGCAACGTTATGTTTAACTTTAGCAAGTTCTTCTTCTATAAAGTTTTTATCCGTTGCCGAATTTTCACCCAGACGTGATAATGAAGAAAGTATATCAGGATTGAATTCTTTTAATTGTTCAAGAAGTCCAAGTCTTATTCTATTCCTTGTATACTCCTGCTTAAGATTCGTTGAATCCGTAACAAAATCAAGATTTTGTTCTTTGCAGTAGTTTTCAATTTCTTTTCTTTCAAGGAAAAGAACCGGTCTTACGATATTTCCGCGTTTAACGGGAATGCCCGCAAGTCCGCCTGTTCCGCTACCACGGATTATATGATGCAGAATTGTTTCTGCGTTATCATTTTTGTTATGAGCTGTTGCAATTTTTGCAATACCTTTTTGTTTGATAATCGATTCAAAAAAGTCATATCTTGCGTTTCTTCCCGCTTCTTCTTCCGAAATGCCTTGTTGCTTAGCCAGTTCCGGAATGTTTTTATATTCAACATAAAACGGTATTTCATTATTTTCGCAAAATATTCTTGCGAATTCAGCGTCTCTGTCCGCTTCTGCTCCCCTGATACCATGGTGAAGATGCGCCGCCGATACCGAAATGTCAAGTTCGCATTTCAAGCTGCTCAGCAGATGCAAAAGACATACCGAATCAGCCCCGCCTGAAAAGGCCACAAGAACACTATCACCTTTTTCAAGAAGATTATTTTCGCAAATAAACTTTTTAAATCGTTCTTTAATCATTTGTTATCACTCATATGTTTTATTCAGAGTTCTGAACTTTGTGAATTCACCGTTCCATGCAAGGTCAATTGTGTCTGTTGCACCATTACGATGTTTTGCAATAATACATTCAGCAATGTTCTTTTTCTCTGTGTTCGGGTCGTAATAATCGGGTCTGTGCAGGAAAATTACCATATCGGCATCCTGCTCGATAGCACCGGATTCACGAAGGTCACTGAGCATTGGCTTATGGTCTGTTCTGTTTGCTGTTGCACGGGAAAGCTGCGAAAGTGCAATTACCGGAACATTAAGCTCTTTTGCAAGCACTTTAAGTGAACGGGAAATTTCGGAAATTTCCTGCTGTCTGTTTTCTGTTCTTTTGCTTCCCTGCATAAGCTGCAGATAGTCAATTACAACCATGCCAAGACCTTTTTCAAGCTGTAGTCTTCTGCATTTTGCACGTATATCAGTTACTGTTATACCCGGTGAATCATCAATATAAAGCGGAGCTTTTGAAAGCTTACCGACAACAGATGCAATAACCGGCCAGTCATCATCACTGAGTGTGCCGTTACGCATTTTTTCACCGTTTATCATTGCTTCAGACCAAATAATTCTGTTACCGAGCTGTTCTTTTGACATTTCAAGGTTGAACACCGCCACGGGAACATTTTTATGTAATGCCGCGTACTGCGCAATGTTAAGGGCAAAACTTGTTTTACCCATTGCAGGACGTGCCGCAATTATGATAAGGTCTGACGGCTGAAATCCGTTTGTTAATGCATCAAGGTCAGAAAAGCCTGTTGCTACACCGCTTGTCTTTCCTTTGTTTATACATACTTTTTCAAGCTGCTCAAATGTGCCTGCAAGTACATCTTTAATATGTGTAAATCCCTGAAGCTGTCTGTTCTGCAGGATGTCATAAATATATTTTTCTGATGTGTCAAGGATTACACTGACATCATCATTTTCATCAAAACTGATTGACTGAATTTCTTTTGCTGCGCCGATAAGCCTGCGAAGAACTGCTTTATCCTGAATAATTTTGATGTATGCCTGCAGGTTCTGTGTTGTAGGAGTTATCATTGCAAGATTTGCAAGATACTGATATCCGCCAACTGTTTCGATATTCGGTCCAAGCGCTTTTGAAATTGTTACGCTGTCAACTGCTTCACCGGAATTCCACAAATCGATTATAGCAGAATATATTAACTTGTTCTGAGGCATATAAAAATCGTCTGCTGTTACCTTATCTGTTATTTCTGTAAGGCAGTTTGGGTCAACCAAGATTGAGCCGAGCACGGACTGTTCGGCTTCCGCATTGAACGGCAGGGTCCTCACTGTATAATTATCTTCCATAATCTTTACCTTCCAACAATTATTTTACTGTTACTTTAAGTGTTGCACTAACACCTGCATGTACCTTCACCTGCAAGTTATATTCGCCAACTGATTTAATCGGGTCATGGAGAACAATTTTCTTTTTATCCATTACAATATGACCCTGCATTTTAAGTGCATCTGCAACATCGCCTGATGTTATCGAACCGAAAAGCTTTCCGTTATCTCCTGATTTAGATTCAATAGTAACAGAAACAGCTTCTATTTTTGCTGCAAGCTCTTTTGCTGCTTCAAGTTCTTTTTCTTCTCTGTAGGCTTTGGCGTCCGCCTTGCCTTTCATTTCGTTTATAGCTGATTTTGTTGCTTCTGTTGCAAGTCCTTTCGGAAGAAGAAAGTTTCTTGCATATCCGTCGCTGACGTTAATCATATCACCTTTTTTACCCTGACCTTTAACGTCCTGATTTAAAATAACTTTCATATGTTATCAACCTTTCCTGTTATTTTCAAAATATTCATCTATCGCCTGTTTAAGAATTGTTTTTGCTTCTTCAAACTTACAATCAAGCTGGGCACCTGCAACAACATGATGTCCACCACCACCAATAAGTTCAAGAATCATTTGTACGTTTATATTACCAAGCGAACGTCCGCTTATATAAGTTACCCCGTTTACTCTGCACATTGTAAATGAAGCAACAATTCCTTCAATATCAAGAAGGTCGTCCGCCGCTGCTGCAGTAAGGCTTTGTATATCTTCATATTCACTGTCTGTTGAAGAAATTGCTATAAATCCGTTATAAATTTCCGCAGATTTAACAATTTCAGAACGGATTGCATATTCTGTTCTTCCCGTCTGGAAAAGAACTTTGATGTTCGAAGCATCAACTCCTTTTCTGCGGAGATATGCTGCTGCTTCAAAAGTACGCACACCCGTTTTGAACGAAAATCCTTTTGTATCAAGCTCAACGCCTGCAAAAAGTGCTTCAGCAACATTTTTTGTTATACTCTTACCATCGTTCATATACTGAAGAAGCTCCGTTACCATTTCACATGCTGAAGACGCTGACGGTTCATGATATGTGAGAGATGCATTTTCGATAAAGTCTGAGCTTTTTCTGTGATGGTCAATGACAACAATATTATTCGTTTTTTCGATAAGCTGCGGTTCTTCCGTTATAACGGGTTTGAACACGTCAACAATTATAAGCAGAGTTGTCGGTGTTATTCGTGCCAGTGCCGTTTCCCTGTCAATAAACACCCCAGCGAATTTTTCTGTTTTTTCAAACTGGCTTTTAAGCTTATTGGTATATGCATTTGAGGTTTCAAGAACTATATAACTCGGTTTACCTTCTTCCATTGCCGCCGAGCACATACCTATTGCCGCACCAAAGCTGTCAAGGTCGGCATTTTTATGACCCATAATCATAACCTGTTCGGACTGACCCATAAGCTGTTTCAATGCATATGCCATTACACGGGTTTTAACACGGGTATATTTTTCAAGCTCTTTACTGTTTCCGCCAAAGTATTTAAACCCGTCTTCATTTTTTATTACAGCCTGGTCTCCGCCGCGGCCAAGTGCCATGTTAAGTGCGTTACGTGCCGAAATGTCATCGGCATAAATATTATTGTCCGCACCGGTTCCTATTCCCATACTTATTGTAACCGGGATTCTGTTACCAAGACTTATATTCTTTACTTCATCAAGAATTGTAAACTTTGATTCTATTACTTTACGGAGCTGAAGCGAACTGAACACAATAAAGAATTTATCACGTTCAATTTTCTTGATTGCACCCTGATTTTCAATTGCCCAGTCGGTTATTTTCTTTTCCACCGTACCGATAAGAACTGTTTTTGCCTCATCATCTGTATGTTGCATTACCTCTTCATAGTTATCAATTGTTAGCGAGCATACAACCGGACGTGAGTTTTCAAATGCGGTTTTAAGGTTTTCAAAGCGTGTGTCATCAATCCAGTACAGAACAGCAAGATTACTTTCGTTTCTGTCCACATGGTTCACAACAAGTTTATAATGTTTGCCTTTATAAACTATTTTCTTTTCAGAAGATGTTTTTTCAATCAATTTATTAACATCTACTTCCAGTAAATCATTAAGATTGACATCCTGAAGTCCATCAAGTTCAAAAATGTCGCGGAAAAGCTCATTATACCAGATAACTGAGCCATCCGTATTAAGTACCGAAATCGGAAGCGGCAAGCTTACAAGCGAGTTTCTGCCTGCTTCATCGGCATAAAACGAAAGGTTCTGTATATATTCCTGAAGTGCCTTTTCTCTTTTTGTTTCTGTTAAAAAACAATATACGGTAAGACCAATCCATATTGCGAGCCCCAGCAAAAACTGCGGCACATCACCCGTTATTACCAGCGGCATCACCGCAAGCA
>JAFVVU010000013.1 GCA_017502065.1 Clostridia bacterium
GATGCAAATCTTATGAACACACTCTTTACCATATACGGCAAAGAGGTTGTAAGTCAGCTCCGTCCACTTGAATATACCGACGGACTTATCAGTGTGTCAGGTGTTATATCTAACCCCGTTTACACTAAAAAAACGCGTAATATGCAGACATATTATGTAAATAACAGACCTATCGTCAGCAGAATGATGATGAGCGCGGTAGCGGAAGCAACAACGGGATTTATTCCACAGGGTGCACATCCGGTGCTTGTGCTCAAGCTTGACATTCCTGCGGATAAGATAGATATAAACGTTCATCCGGCAAAGCTTGAAGTAAAGTTTTCGGAAGAAAGTAAAATATACGGTGCGGTTTATCATGCAATAAAAAATGCATATCAGGCAACGGCGGTCATGCCGCAGATTAAAGAACCGGAAAAACCGGACGTTGTTCAGACTGTGCCTGAAATGCCTGAAAAAACGAGCGAAGTTGATTATATTTCGAAAATGAAAGAGTTTCAGGCAATAAATGGCGACCATGTGATGGTTGTTAAAAGTAAAGAAGAGGCGAGTGAACCGGACGAAACCGAAGTTTCTTTTGTAAGTGCGCCGCGTTTCGGACAAACCTTTGAAAATTCCTCTCAGGTGGAATTTGTTCCCGAAGACAGAGGAGAAAATATACCAAAAAATTTCGGTGAATATGTTCAATTAGGTCTTGAACACAGCAGCGAAATAGAGTATAATATAATTGGACAGTTATTTAAAACTTATATATTAGTAGAAAAGGGCAACGATTTACTTCTTGTTGACCAGCATGCCGCACATGAGCATATTCTGTATGCCGAACTTGCGGAAAAACTGGAAAAGAGGGAATTCTTTGCTCAGCAGCTGCTTTCTCCACAGGTGATAACACTTCAGCCCTCCGAAAAAGCGTGCGTTCTTGAAAACACAGAATTTTTTGCGGAAATAGGATTTGAGGTCCGGGATTTCGGCACAAACGACGTTTGTGTTTCTGCCGTTCCGGCAGACATGGAAAATGAGGATATCGGCAAGGTTGTTTCTGAAATTGCAATGGGTCTTACAGAAAATAAAATGGATAAAAGAACGGCGGCGGCTCAGCGCGCACTTTATACAGTAGCGTGCCGTGCGGCAATAAAAGCCGGCAAAAACCTTGGCGATAAAGAAAAAGCTGTTCTTGTTTCCAAAGTTCTTGACGAAAATAAAACCGTAACCTGTCCGCATGGCAGACCGGCGGTAATTGCAATAGAAAAAAGCTTTATTGAAAAGCAGTTTAAAAGAATTAAGTAAGAGGATACTATTTTGATACCACTTATAATTGTTGAAGGTCCGACCGCATCGGGGAAAACCGATCTGGCGGTAAAAATAGCACAGCGCCTTGACGGCGAAATCGTTTCCGCCGATTCAATGCAGGTTTATAAATACATGGATATCGGCAGCGCAAAACCCACAAAAGAAGAACGGGGCGGTATCCGGCATCATATGTTTGATGTTGTGCACCCAACCGAGAATTTTTCTCTTGCCGAGTATGTAAAAATGGCACACGCCGTTATACAGGATATCCACAGCCGCGGCAAAAAGGTTATTATTGCCGGAGGCACCGGTCTTTATATTGACTGTCTTAAGGACAACCTTGTTCTTTCCGATGAGGATGAAGATAATTCCGTCCGTGAAAAGCTTGAAGCATTTGCTGAGGAAAACGGCATAGAAGCACTTCATGCGCGTCTTGCAAAGGTTGATGAAATTTCCGCCGCAAAAATCCACCCCAACAATGTGAAAAGGGTAATCCGCGCACTTGAGGTGTACGAAAAAACAGGCATAAAAATGTCCGAGCAGGTGGAAGAAAGCAAAAAAGGCGAAAAAATATACGATTATAAAGAATACGGAATAATGTATGACCGCGAGGTTCTTTATGACAGAATAAACAGACGCGCTGACATTATGTTTGATATGGGACTTGTGTCCGAGGTTGAAAATCTTGTGAAAATGGGATGCACAAGAGAAAATACCTCCATGCAGGGTATAGGATATAAAGAGGTTATGGACTATCTTGAAGGAAAGACAAGCCTTGAAGAAACAAAAGAAATAATAAGGCAGGGAACACGCCGGTATGCAAAGCGTCAGATGACGTGGTTCAAAAAAAGTAATATAACCTGGCTTGCACCGGGCGAAATCCCACAGTTTTAAGGAGAGGCAATATGAATTTACAGGACATTTTTTTAAATCAGGTAAGAAAAGAAAGAGTTCCGGTTACCATGTTTTTAACAAACGGTTTCCGCATGAACGGAATTGTTAAAGGGTTTGACAATTTTGCTGTGATTATGGAAACTGAAGGACGTCAGCAGCTTATTTATAAGCATGCTATTTCCACAATATCACCTGAAAAACGTGTTAACATTATGGCAGAAGAAGAAACGAACGGAGAATTGCAATGAAACAGAAGCTTCCGCTTTTGATAATATTATTGTGTATAATTGTAATGTGGAGCATATACGGCAAGCTTTCAAACAGCTATGCAGTGGCAACCGTTGTTTCAGGCAGCCGTGAAAATGTGCTTGAGACAGAGGCACTTTTCATCCGCAACGAATATCCTGTAAAAGTGGATGGCGACGGATATTTCCAGAACAGTGCGGCAGGCGGAAGTAAGGTTCATAAAGGGCAGACTATAGGATATTACTATATCGGAGAACCCGATAAAGAGCTTATCAGTAAAATCAACGTAATCAACGAAAAAATCAAGGCGGCAACAAATGCAAGAAGCACTGAAGAAGCTTTTGTTGACGATACAATCAGTATTGATAATAAAATTGCCGCATATACAAAAGAAATCTCCGAACTTGCATCTGCAGGAAATCAGGAGGAAATAAATAAAATCCGTGCACAGATTGATGTTCTTCTTGAACGAAAAGCAGCCATAGCCGGTGGAACAACAAGCACAAAAGTATCTGTTATTGATACTTTAACAGCGCAAAAGCAGGAGCTTGAAAATCAGCTTATGGGCAATAAAACCGGTCTTTTTGCACCGGCACCCGGAATTTTTTCCATATCTGCCGACGGTCTTGAAGAAACACTTAACTTAAAAAGTATAGAAACACTTACGGTAAGTACAGTAGAAGAAATACTTTCACAAAAAGAATATACCGTGGATAAAAGCGTTTATCCGCTCAGCATATGTAAAGTAATCGACAATTCGGAATGGATTATGGCAATTGTCTGTGAAGAAAAGAAGGTGCAGGGTATCCACGTAGGAAATGAGCTTGAAGTAAGGTTTACCGACGAAGGCGATATAAAAGAAAAATGCGTGGTTAAAAAAATATCCGACCCCGAGGACGGCAAAGTTGTACTTTATCTTAAAGGCTCGGTTGAGCTTGCGCAGCTGCAGAATGCAAGAAAAACAGCAATTAATATAGTCCTTAAAAATTATAAGGGTCTTCAGATTCCCGCAAAAGCACTTAAAAACGAGGCAGGAAAAGACGTTGTTTATGTTGCAGGTGGTAGCGAAAAGCAAATGAAATATGTCAACGTCTTATATAAAGATAATGATATTGCAATAGTGGAAGAAAATAATCAGGGTGAAAATCCGCTGCTGCTTTATGATGAGGTGGTGCTTGAATGAGTATCGCACAAAATATAGAAATTGTAAAAACAAACATTGAAAAAGCGTGTATCCGCGCAGGTAGAAATCCGGAAGAAATAACACTTATCGGTGTTACAAAAACACACGGTGCAGATATAATAAACGAAGGAATTGCAGGCGGCCTTTCGCATATCGGTGAAAACCGCGTACAGGAACTTTGCGAAAAATATGAAGAAATCAAAAAAGGTGTACATATTCATCTTATAGGACATCTTCAGTCAAATAAAGTGAAATATATTGCCGATAAGGTGGACCTTATACATTCACTGGATTCGGGAAGTCTGGCAAAGGAAATATCTGCGCAGGCAGTGAAAAAAGGCAGAATAATCGATACGCTTGTTCAGGTAAACATCTCCGGAGAGGAAAGCAAAAGCGGAATAGCACCGGAAGAGCTTGACTATCTTTTAGAATATGTTGAAACCCTGCCGGGCATTAAAATAAAAGGTCTTATGACCATTCCGCCAATTGATGCAGGGGATATGATAACAAGCCGCAAGGTTTTTGAAAAGCTTCGGATTTTGTTTGAAAAAAAGAAAGAAGAGCGGTATAATAATACTGTAATGCAGCATCTTTCAATGGGAATGACAAACGATTATGAAATTGCTATTGAAGAAGGCTCTACCATAGTAAGAGTGGGAAGAGCAATCTTTGGAAATAGATAAAATGCAAGGAGGAATATATTATGGGTAAATTCACTTCCAAACTTTTAAACACACTGGGCATAAACACAAACGATGAGGACGATTTCGAAGAATACGAAGAAGTGTCCGCACCGCAGACATTTGAGGAGCCTGCAAGCTTTAAACGTGGCAAGGTGGTAAACATCAATGCAACAACACAGTTCAGGGTTGTTGTAATTCAGCCTGAAACTTTTGATGAAGCAAAAGAAATTGCCGATCATCTTAAAGAAAGAAAGCCTGTTGTTATCAACCTTGAACTTATGGAAAAGGAACAGGCTAAAAAAATATTTGACTTCTTAAACGGAGCAATATACGCTCTTGGCGGAAGCATTCAGCAGGTTGCAACAAGTATCTATCTGTTTGCTCCGTATAATGTAACAATAATGAGCGATTTCCGTGACGAACTTAAAAGCAAAGGATTCCTCTGGAATTCCTAAAGGGTGGTATAATTGTTAGCAGCTATTTATGCAATAAATGCACTTTTTAATATAATATATACACTTGTGCTTATTGATGTTTTTGCAAGCTGGATTCCGTTTTTGTATTCAAAACGGGTCATTGCAAAAATACTTTATATGATTCATTCTTTGATAGAACCGTTTTTAAGCCCCATAAGAAAGCTTATGGCAAAAACGCCGTTCGGCGGTATGCCGCTTGACTTTTCGCCGGTTATACTTCTCATCCTTCTTAATGTTTTAAGAAACATTATTCTTACAATACTTATGCTGGTGTTTTAATATGGATGAGGATAAGCTTTTTTATAACCGCCTCTTAGACCTTGCCCGAAAAAGAGACGATAAAAATGTGCCCACATTTTCGAAATTTTTGGGGATGGAGGAGCAGGTGGGGCTTAAATTTAAATCGGCGGCGTTCTGGGGTGGCTACGAAGGTGCAGGCAGAAAGCTTATTATGTTTTTGCCCGACTGGGCAGAAGAATCTGATTTTTACGACTGCATAGCTGCCGTAAAAATAACGTCGTCCGATAAAAAGGTGTATGACCACCGCGATTATCTCGGTTCTGTTATGGGGCTTGGACTTAAACGTGAAGTAATAGGCGATATTGCACCTTGCGACGGTTTTGCGGTTATGTTTTGCCTTAGCGAAATTGCGCTGTTTATTAAAGAAAACTTAACTCAGGTGGCAAAATCAACCGTTAGCGCTCAAATTCTTGATTCGCTTGACGGGATTGACATAAAACAAAACTACCTTGAAATAAGGGGCAGCGTTGCATCCGCAAGAATTGACTGCATTGTTTCGTTTCTTAAAAACACGGGAAGATCTGCGGCAGCGGAAATGCTCCGCACAGGGTATGTAAAACTTAATGCAAAAGAAATACAGGACACATCGAAGCTTGTAAAAGCAGGAGATGTGATTTCAATCCGCGGTCTTGGCAAATTTATTTTTGACGGGGAGACGGGTACTTCCCGAAAAGGAAGAGCAATCGTAAATTTACGAAAATTAGTTTAGTGTGGGAGTGATAATATGATTTCACCTATTGATATTGAAAAAAAAGAGTTCAGAAAAACTGCGTTCGGCGGATATGACCGCGAGGAAATTGACGAGTTTATGTCAATGCTCCTGCAGGACTACAGAACTATATATATGGAAAATGTGTCGCTTAAAGATAAAGTGAATATGCTTTCTTCAGCGGTTACAAAATATAAATCAATGGAGGAGGTCCTCCAGAGCACGCTTATTGTTGCGCAGACAACAAGCGACGAACTTAAATCCGCAGCTCATGACAGAGCAAAACTGATTACTGACGAAGCTGAAATCAAGGCAGGTAAAATAATGGATGAAGCACGTCAGGAATTGGCCGATGCACGAAATGAACTTGCGAATGTAAAAATACAGATAAGCAGCTATAAAAAGCAGATGCTTGCGCTGCTTCAGGGTATTGTAAATACAATAGAAAACATACCGGAAGACACCGAAAGGACTGATAGTTAATGGATTATGGCAAAACACTGAATCTGCCGCAAACCGAATTTTCAATGAGGGCAAACCTCCCTCAGAAAGAACCGCAGATTCTCGAACAATGGAACGCGAATAACATTTATGATGAGCTTATGAAACGTAATGAAGGTAAACCTTCATACGTTCTTCATGACGGCCCTCCGTATGCAAACGGAAACATACACCTGGGTCATACAATGAACAAAATACTTAAGGATATTATCGTAAGATATAAGAACATGAGCGGCTTCAAAGCTTCTTATATTCCGGGCTGGGATACTCACGGTCTGCCGATTGAAAAACAGGCAATTAAAAAGCTGGGTATCAATCCGGCACAGGCAGGTATTGTTAAATTCCGTGAAACCTGCCGTGAATTTGCCCTTCAGTATGTTGATACACAGAGAGAGCAGTTTAAACGTCTCGGCGTAATAGGCGACTGGGACCATCCGTACATCACTCTTGACAACAACTATGTTGCAAAACAGATTGAAATGTTCGGACAGATGGCTGAAAAAGGACTTATTTATAAAGGTCTTAAACCGGTTTACTGGTGCAGCGACTGTGAAACAGCTCTTGCTGAAGCAGAAATCGAATATCAGGACGATGAAACAGCAACAATTTACGTTAAATTCCCCGTTAATGACGGAAAAGGAATGTTTGACGGTGTTGCCGAAAAAGTATTCTTCGTAATCTGGACAACCACAACATGGACACTTCCTGCCAACCTTGCAATCTGTCTTAATGCAGATTTTGAATACAGCCTTGTTAAAGTTGGCGACGAAGCATATATCTTTGCTTCCGAGCTTGTTGACACTGTTTGCGCAGATGCGGGTATTGAAAACTATGAAGTTATAAGAACATACAAAGGCAGTGACCTTGAATATATCACCTGCCGTCACCCGTTCCTTGACAGAGATTCTCTTGTAATCGTTGGCGACCACGTTACACTTGAAGCAGGTAGCGGATGTGTACACACAGCTCCCGGTCACGGTATGGAAGACTATATCGTATGTCAGAAATATCCGGAAATCGGCAACGTTGTTCCGGTTGATGCAAAAGGTTACCTCACAGAAGATGCCGGCAAATTTGCAGGTCTTTTCTATGAAGAATCAAACAAAGCAATTCTTGAAGATTTACAGGCTACAGGCCATCTTCTTTCAATGAAAACAATCACTCACTCATATCCGCACTGCTGGAGATGTAAGAAACCAATCATCTACCGTGCAACTGAACAGTGGTTTGCATCAGTTGACAGCATAAAAGAAGCGGCTCTTGAAGCAATCAAAGGTGTAGAGTGGATTCCGTCATGGGGCGAACACCGAATCAGCAATATGGTTGGTGACAGAAGTGACTGGTGTATTTCAAGACAGAGAGTATGGGGCGTTCCAATCCCGATTTTCTATTGCAGCGACTGCGGAAAAGAACTTATAAATAAAGATACAATAAAACTTGTTGCAGACCTGTTCAGAAGCAAAGGTCCGGACGCTTGGTTTGCTCTTGATGCAAACGAAATCCTCGGCGGCGCATTCAAATGTGAATGCGGATGCGGCGAGTTTACAAAAGAAACTGACATTATGGACGTTTGGTTTGACTCCGGTTCATCTCACGGTGCAGTTATTGAAGACCGTGGCTACGGCGATGTTGCCGACCTTTATCTTGAAGGTAACGACCAGTACAGAGGATGGTTCCAGTCATCACTTCTTACAAGCATTGCAACAAAAGGCAAAGCACCATATAAAGCCGTTCTCACACACGGTATGGTAATTGATGAAGAACGCAGAAAGATGTCCAAATCACTCGGTAACGGTATTGACCCGCACGAAGTAATCAAAGCAAACGGTGCGGATATCCTCCGTATGTGGATTGCATCTTCCGACTATAAATCCGACGTGAAAATTTCAAAAGACATTCTTGCTCAGCTTGCTGAAGGATACAGAAAAATCCGTAACACAGCAAGATATATGATAGGTAACTTAAGCGACTTCAATCCTGATACAGATTCTGTAACATATGAAAATATGCAGGAGCTTGACAAATGGGCACTTATGAAATTAAACGCTCTTGTTAAGAAAGTTGAAGAAGCTTACAACGCATTTGATTTCCACGTTGTTTACCATGCGCTTCACGCGTTCTGCGTAGTTGATATGAGTAACTTCTACCTTGATGTTATAAAAGACCGTCTCTACACAGAAAAAGCGGACGGAGTTGCACGTCGCAGTGCGCAGAGCGCAATGTACACCATTCTTAATGCACTTGTAAGAATGATGTCTCCGATTATTGCATTCTCTTCCGAAGAAATGTGGAAGTTTATGCCGCACGGTAAAGAGGATAATACTGTATCTGTTCTCTTTAACGATATGCCGAAAGCAAATCCGGCTTATGATAATGAAACACTTGAAAACAAATATGCTGACCTTATTGCCGCAAGAGCAGACGTTCAGAAAGCTCTTGAAGAAGCAAGAAATGCTAAAGTAATCGGTCACTCACTCGGTGCAGACGTTACAATTTATGCCGAAGGAAATAAATATAACTTCCTTAAAGAAAATGAAGAAATGCTGAAAACACTCTTCATCGTATCTGCGGCAAGAGTGGAAGAAGGCAGCATCGACGGCGCATTTGACGGCGAATTTGGTATAAAAGTTAAAGTTGCGGCAGCAGCAGGCGAAAAATGTGAACGTTGCTGGATGTTCAGCGAAACAGTAGGCTCAGATGCAAATCATCCTACACTTTGCGCACGCTGCGCAGCTGCAGTTCCTGAAGGAGCAGACGAATAATTATGCCTGAGGTTATAGATTTTCATTGCCACGTGTTCCCCGAAGCGGTTGCGGCAAAAGCCTCAAACAACGTGGGAACATACTATGGCATAAATATGCATGGCAAAGGCCTTGCAACCGAGCTTGAGAATTTCAATAAAAGCTTTCCGGTAAAAGGGTTTGTAATTCATTCCTCCGCAACAACTCCGCATCAGGTTGAACACGTTAATGACTTTATTGCGGATTATGTTAAAAAGGATGATTGTTTTATCGGGTTTGGTACAATCCATCCCGGATATGAAAATTACAAAAAAGAAATTTACCGCATAAAAGCGCTCGGACTTAAAGGAATAAAATTTCATCCGGACTTTCAGGGTTTCAAAATTGATGACCCTGAAATGTTCCCGATATACGATTTTCTTGCGGCTCAGGGACTTCCGGCACTGTTCCACGTAGGGGACAGAACCACAAAGAATTCCACTCCGCAGGCAATGGCATCGGTGCTTGATATGTTCCCGGATTTTACGGTAATTGCCGCACATATGTTCTTGCCTCCGC
>JAFVVU010000193.1 GCA_017502065.1 Clostridia bacterium
ACTAATGACAGATTATTTTGGGAGATGAAGCAATGTCAGTTCTTCAGTCGGTTTCTTCACCAGAAGATTTAAAAAAACTTACAGCTTGCGAGCTTAAACGTTATTGCTACGAAGCTCGTGAATTTCTTATAAATACCGTTTCCGAAACAGGCGGTCATCTTGCATCCAATTTAGGTGTTGTTGAGCTTACATGCGCACTGCACTACGTATTTAACTGTCCTGAGGACAAGTTTGTATGGGATGTGGGGCATCAGGCGTATGTTCATAAAATGATTACCGGAAGACTGGATTATTTTTCTTCACTCCGCTCTATTGGCGGACTTGCCGGATTTCCAAAAACCACCGAAAGTGAGTGCGACAGTTTTAACACCGGTCATTCATCTACCGCTATTTCAGCAGCACTCGGTATCGCACGCGCACGTGATTTAAGCGGTGAAAGCTTTAATGTTATCAGTATAATCGGCGACGGTGCGCTTACAGGCGGCATGGCATTTGAAGCCCTTGCTGATGCAGGACAGTCCAATAACAGAATGATTGTTATTGTCAATGACAATGAAATGTCCATTTCAAAAAATGTTGGCGGCATTTCAAATCATCTTTCAAACCTGCGTACAGGTAATCTTTACAACCGTTTCAGAAGAAAGGTAAAAAAGTCTCTTGAAAATGCGCCCATACTTGAAAATATGGCACATAAACTGCACAACAGCTTTAAATATTCCATGGTGCCGAACACCATTTTTGAAGCGTTGGGGTTCAGATATATCGGTCCGATTGATGGACATAATTTAAGTCAGCTTATAAAGATTTTCGAAAGGGTTAAATCTCTTGACGGAAATATTGTTATACATGTTAAAACCGTTAAAGGCAAAGGATATAAACCTGCCGAGGATGAACCGTCGGCATATCACGGAGTTTCAAAATCTTCCGGAGGTCCTACATTTTCGTCAGCTCTTGGCAAGGCTCTTCTTGAAGCTGCAGAAGAAGACAGCCGCATTGTTGCGGTTTCCGCATCTATGCAGGCAGGAACAGGTATTGAAGAGTTTGCAAAGAAATATCCCGACAGATTTTTTGATACAGGAATTGCCGAGCAGCACGCCGCAACCCTTGCGGCAGGAATGGCAAGCCGCGGATTTATTCCCGTATTCCCTGTTTATTCAAGTTTTCTGCAACGTGCATACGACCAGGTACTGCATGATATCTGCTTGCAGAATCTGCACGTTGTTATTTGTGTTGACAGGGCAGGTCTTGTTGGTGAAGACGGTGAAACCCATCACGGTGCATATGATATTTCTTATCTTAAACATATGCCTAACATGACAATTCTTGCTCCGTCCTGTATTGCAGAGCTTTACCGTATGTTTGAATATGCACTTTATTCTCTTGACGGTCCTGTTGCAATCCGTTATCCCAAAGGCAATCAAAAGCTTGATATCCTTTACCATACTCCCCTTGAATATGGTAAAGGCGAGCTTCTTATTTCAGGCAAGGATGTGCTTATTGTTGCATCGGGCAATACTGTGCCGATTGCATTTGAGGTTTCGGATATCCTGACAAGGCGTAATATTGCAAGCAGCATTATTGACCTTCGTTTTGCATCACCGGTTGATGATGAGCTTATTCTTTCAAACCTTGAAGATAAAAAGCTTGTTGTTGTTATTGAAGATAATGTTGATAAAGGCGGTATAAGCGAGGATGTTGTTAAAGCGCTCTATGAATCGGGCGTTCGTATTCCGTTTTTACAGCTTGGACTCGGCACAGCACCGATTTCACACGGGTCTGTATCTGACCTTCGCACAGCATACGGCATTTCCCCTGAAAAAATGGCGGAAAAGATAATGTATAAATTACTGAAGTTTAAGGGATAAGGAGCATATAATGGCAAAAATAAGACTTGATGTATATATGACAGAAAATGCACTTGCTCCGTCAAGGGAAAAAGCAAAGGCATACATAATGTCCGGAATTGTATTTGTAAATAATCAGAAAGAGGATAAACCCGGCACAATGATCAGTGAAACCGATGTTGTTGAAGTACGCGGAAGTAAGCTGCAGTATGTCAGCCGCGGCGGCCTTAAGCTTGAAAAGGCGATTGCCGAGTTTGATATAAACCTTGAAAATAAGATTTGTATGGATGTTGGTGCATCCACAGGCGGATTTACCGACTGTATGCTCCAGAACGGTGCAGTTAAAGTGTACTGTGTAGACGTGGGATACGGTCAGCTTGCCTGGAAGCTTCGCACAGATGAGCGTGTTGTGAATCTTGAGCGTACTAATGTGCGTTATCTCACAACTGAGCAGGTGCCCGACACACTTGATTTTATTTCCGTTGATGTTTCTTTTATCTCGCTTAAGCTTGTGCTTCCGGTGATAAAAGAATTTCTGGCTGCAGACGGGCATATCATGTGCCTTATAAAGCCGCAGTTTGAAGCCGGACGTGAAAACGTTGGTAAAAAAGGCGTTGTACGTGACAGAAACGTACATCTTTCCGTTATTAATGAGATATACGAATTTTGCATTTCATCCGGACTTTATCCCGAAATGCTTTCCTTCTCCCCTGTTAAAGGACCCGAAGGAAACATTGAATAT
>JAFVVU010000194.1 GCA_017502065.1 Clostridia bacterium
AAAAAGCAGTACTGACTTTTGTCGGTACTGCTTTTATTATATTGTGATAACAGGACTTGAAGCTTAAGAAGGCAACGAGCGTTAAGAAAACGATTAATAATCGTTTTTAGCGAAGTTGGTGCGCAGCCGGGTACTGCGAGTAGTGCGGAGCGGTCGGCAAGCAGGTAAGACGCCGAAGGCGGCTGTGTCCTGTTATCTGCACCAAAAAAACAGCACAGACATTTGTCTGTGCTGTTTTCATGTATATTTTTATTTGCCGTAATATGCATTTAAATACATATCTTTTATTTCGCTCATCAGCGGATATCTCGGGTTTGCACCTGTACACTGGTCATCGAATGCCGCTTCGGTCATTTCATCCAGCTTTGCAAGGAAATCTTTTTCGTCAACACCGTAATCCTTGATAGTATCTTTAATACCTACAAGTTTTTTAAGCTCGTTAATTTTCTTGATAAGTCCTTCAAGCTTGTCGGCATCTGTTTTACCTTTTATTCCGAGGCTGTCAGCGATTTCAGCATAACGTGCAAGTGTATGCGGATGGTCATACTGCGGGAAAGTACCCATTTTTGCAGGTGTTTCCACAGCATTGAATCTCATAACATATTCAATCATAAGTGCGTTTGCAACACCATGCGGCAAGTGGAAATAAGAGCCGAGCTTATGTGCCATTGAGTGACAAACACCAAGGAATGCATTTGCAAATGCCATACCTGCCATTGTTGCCGCATTTGCCATTTTTTCACGGGCAAGAACATCACTTCCGTTTTCGTAAGTCTTCGGGAGATATTCGAATACACTTTTGATTGCTTTTATTGCAAGACCGTCAGTATAGTCTGTTGCTAGCATTGATGCATATGCTTCAAGCGCATGTGTAAGAGCATCAATACCTGATGCGGCTGTAAGTCCTTTTGGAGCTGACATATGAAGATCAGTATCCACAATTGCCATATCAGGCATAAGTTCGTAGTCTGCAAGCGGATATTTAACGCTGGTTGTTTCGTCTGTGATAACTGCAAAAGGAGTTACTTCAGAACCTGTTCCGGCAGATGTCGGAATAGCAACGAAATATGCTTTTTCACCCATTTTCGGGAAAGTATATACACGTTTACGGATATCAACAAAACGCATTGCCATATCCATAAAATCAGCTTCGGGATGTTCGTACATTACCCACATGATTTTTCCGGCATCCATTGCGCTACCGCCGCCGAGAGCGATAATAACGTCAGGCTTGAATGATGCCATCTGCTGTGCACCTGCTTTTGCACAAGCAAGTGTCGGGTCGGGTTCAACATCAGCAAATGTTGTGTGTACAATACCCATTTTGTCGAGTTTATCTGTAATAGGTTTAGTGAAACCGTTTTCGTAAAGGAATTTATCAGTAACGATAAATGCACGTTTTTTGCCCATAACGGTTTTAAGTTCGTCAAGAGCAACGGGCAGACAGCCTTTTTTGATATATACCTTTTCAGGAGCGCGGAACCAAAGCATATTTTCCCTTCTTTCAGCTACTGTTTTAATGTTAAGAAGATGTTTTACACCAACGTTTTCGGAAACAGAGTTTCCACCCCATGAACCGCAACCGAGAGTGAGAGACGGTGCAAGGGCAAAGTTGTAAAGGTCACCGATACCGCCCTGAGATGAAGGAGTATTGATTACGATACGGCAGGTTTTCATTTTATGATAGAACTTCTGCATATCGTCCTGTTCGTTTGTGTTGATATATAATGAGGTTGTGTGTCCGTAGCCGCCATCTTTTACAAGACGGTCCGCTTTTTCGATAGCTTCGTCAAAAGTTTTGCATTTATACATTGCAAGAACAGGGGAGAGCTTTTCATGAGCAAATGGTTCGGCAGGTGTTGCGTCGGTAACTTCACCGATAAGCACTTTTGTGCTTTCCGGAACGCTAAATCCTGCAAGAGATGCAATTGTTGCCGCACTCTGACCTACTATTTTTGCATTGAGAGCACCATTTATAAGAATAGTGCCGCGCAGCTTTTCAATTTCGTTTTTGTTGAGGAAATAACATTCTCTGTAGGAAAATTCATCTTTTACCTTATTATATATAGAACTGTCCACAAGAACGGACTGTTCGGAAGCACAAATCATACCATTGTCGAAAGTTTTGGAATGAATAATTGAGTTTACGGCAAGAAGAATATCTGCAGATTTATGGATTACAGCAGGAGTATTTCCTGCGCCAACGCCAACAGCCGGTTTTCCGGAAGAATATGCCGCTTTAACCATACCCGGTCCGCCTGTTGCAAGAATTATATCTGCATTTTTCATTGCTTCGTTTGAAAGCTCAAGTGAAGGAACATCGATCCAGCTGATTATTCCTTCAGGTGCGCCTGCTTTAACCGCTGCATCAAGAACGATTTTTGCAGCTGCAACTGTAGATTTTTTAGCTCTTGGATGAGGGGAGAGAATGATTGCATTTCTTGTTTTGAGTGCAAGAAGACATTTGAAAATTGCAGTTGATGTTGGGTTGGTTGTTGGAATAACCGCCGCTATAACACCAATAGGTTCGGCAATTTTTTTGACGCCGTATGATGAATCTTCTTCAATAACGCCACAGGTTTTTGTGTTTTTATAAGCGTTATAGATATATTCGGAAGCATAATGGTTTTTGATAACCTTATCTTCCACTACACCCATTCCTGTTTCCTCAGATGCCATTTTTGCAAGAGGAATACGTGCCTGGTTTGCTGCCATTGCTGCACATTTGAAAATTTCATCAACCTGCTCCTGTGAATAGGTCCCGTAAATTTCCTGTGCACGACGAAGAGCATCAAACTCATTTTTAAGTTGTTCGACTGTTTCGATTGTTGCCATTAAAAATAACCACTTTTCTATCCGCGAAATTTGGGTCATCACAGTCCTGCGGTAGGGACGGTGATGCGACATAAAGTCATATAACCCTTCTCATGATACCATTATACGACCTTTGTTAAGAATTTGTCAATCTATGATTGTTAAAAAAATAACGAAAATCGAGAGAGGGTTTTATTTATATTGTCCAAAAAGTATCGAAGTGTATACAAAATATGAAAAAATACCATGAAAACAAAAGAAAAACCACCAAAAGGTGGTTTTTATAAATACATTTTTTTATATTCTCGTGGGCTCATGCCTTCAATTTTTTTAAAAACTCTGCTCATGTGACTGCTGTTGCAAAATCCGCACCGCATGGCAATTTCGGTTATTGAATATTTGTTTTCCAAAATCATTTTTTTTGCATTAATCACTTTGCGTAAGTGCAGATGATTGAGGGGGCTTGTGCCGTATACCTTGTGGAAAAGTCTGCGGAAATGCTGTTCGGAAATGCCGGATTTTGCTGCCATTTGCGAAATAAGCATCTTTTCGTTGATTGCTGTGTCAAATATGGTTTTATCATCGCGAAGAAGATTCATGGCTTCAGGCTTTGTCTTTTTTCTGCCTACATAGCAGCGGCATAATTCAATGATAAGCTGAACAAGAAGAGAACGAATCATGGCAAAGGATGCATTTGCCGAATAATATTCTTCCTGAAGCTTCTGCAGAATGAAGATGATTTCTTCATAATGTTTGGGTTCAAGAAGAAAATTGCTTAAATCTCCTTCGTTATTTAAGGTTTGCGGTATAATCTTGTTATAACCGGAAATATTTGTTAACTCGTCAAGGCTATCTCCCAACACAGAAGGGTCAAATAAAATACTGTATCCTTGTGCGCTACTGTTTTTATTAAAACAGTGAACTGTATTGCCGGCAGCCCCGTAAACCGAACCGGGTATGGCAATAAAAGTGTATGGCTCAACGGTATAAAGCTCGTTTCCGCCCGTCACAACAAGAAGATTTACACAGTCGTGACTGTGCGCCTGTGCCGCCTCCGTTTCGGCAATAGTTCCTATGTGAAAGGCAAAATCGGGATATTTTTGATATTCTTTTAATTCAGTAATAGTTTTCATATTCTAATTGTACTGTTTTTACGATAAAATGTCAATATATAATGTTTTAAAATGTTCGTTTTGTGGTTGTTTAAGAATATAAACGATGTTATAATATAAGTATAAAGGGGGAATAAATATGAAAAAACTTGCACTTTTACTTGCACTTATTATGATGCTTTGCGCTATCCCTGCTATGGCGGCGGATACGGCATACGGAGAACTTGTTGCAAACGGTGATATGGAGCTTTCCGAAACAAGTATGGACTCTTGGACGGGCTACAGCACGGGTGTAAGCAAAACTTCCTATGTTGCACATAGCGGTGAGGTTTCAACAAAGTTTACAAGAACTGAAGGCAAAAACTCAATTCTCACACAAAAAGGTGAGCTTATCGGTGGTAAAGATGTTAAAATAAGCTCATGGATATATACGGAAGAAACAGGAAAAACAGCAGGCTGGAGAGTTGATTTCAGGGATGCAAATGAAACAACTCTTAAAACAGAACTCATGATGTTCCCTGTGACAAAAGGAAAATGGACAGAAATTTCCGCTACACTACCTTCTCCTGAAGGAGCGGCAACATTTCAGATTCAGCTTCGTAACGGTGAAGAGGGAACAATTTATTTTGATGATGTTTCCATGAAAGGCGAAGCAACCCTTATGCGAATTGAAGAAGTGGAAAACATCAATAAAAAGGGACTCGAAGTACTTCGTCATTCACAGGAGCTTTATAATGCAAATGTTGCAAAAGGCGAAAAAGCAACACTTGGCGATAACCCTAACTTTATCGGAAATGCCGGTTTTGAAGAAGTGGGCATTTATCAGGAAATGGAAGTTCCTAAAGGCTGGATTGCATTTTCGCGTTCGAAATGGGGCGAAATTCCGCAGTATGTAACGGGCGTTGCACATTCGGGCGAAAGATCGGTTATGCTTACAAACTACGACAAGGGAATGGTTCAGTATAACCCCTGGGTAATGTACGACGTGGAAGCCAATACAAAAGCCAACAATCAGTACCTTATTTCTGCATGGGTTAAAAAAGCCGATGCTTCTGAAGACTGCAATTTCTTCTTTAAAGCAGAAATTGCAGGTATCCCGGGTGTTACATCAAACCAGTTCAGCTTCAATGATACCGAATGGCATGAAATAAAATATGTATTTACTATGCCGGAAGGTGCAAAAATCTTCAAAATATATCTGCGTCTTGCAGGAACAGGAACGATTTATTATGACGATGTTCAGTTTGGTCTTGCAGATACGATGGAAATAATGAAGATGACAAGCGACAGAGTTTTCTACTACACAGAAGAGGAAACGGGTAAGGCCACAGCACAGCTTAATGATGTGCGAGACGGCGGATATGTACAGTTTGAAATAAAAGATGGCGAAACAGTTGTTGCATCTGAAAAGGTGCCTGCGTCGAAAAAAGCAGTGTGGAATTTTAACATTGCAGACCTTGGCAAAAAGCAGTATGAATATACTCTTGCGGCAACATATTATGCGGCAGACGGCACAGTGCTTGCACCAACACAGACAAAGGGAATTTACCGCTATGACAGACCGAAAGCAATAAATGATAAAGGTCAGTATGTGGTTGACGGCGAAGTTGTGGACCCGTTCTTCATTTACGGAGCATGGGATCAGTTCCTTGAAGGCTATGCAAGCGTAGGCATTAAATTCTTCCGTGCAAGAGATAAAAAGCTTGACACATGGGATACGGACGAACTTATTAAAGCACTTGACAGAGCACACTCTGTCGGAATGAAACAGATTATTGCTCTTTATTCTTCGCGTCCGGCAGGTCATCCGTTCCAGATTGAAAACACAAAACGTGTTGTTGAAGCGGTTAAAGACCACCCGGCGGTTGCAGGATATCTCATGCAGGATGAACCGTCATATGCATCAAGAGGAATGTTCACCTCTGCACAGACTTATGAAGAAATGCACGAATATCTTGTTGAAGGATATAAAGCAATAAGAAATATTGACCCTGTGCATCCTATAATCAATATTGATACAGTGGATGCAACGGACGAATCAATCAACCTTACAAGTCAGGTTACGGACATATTTATGATAGATTCGTATCCTCTTGCTGAAAAAGATATTACAAAAAGAATGTATAATAACACGTCAAGAGTGCTGGATATTGTTAAAGAGGGACATCCGTACTGGACAATGGGAAGCCAGTGGAAAGACAGTGAAACGCCAATGGGAGATCAGGGTGTAATGTCAAGTATGTATCAGACTTTCTTTGGTGGTGCAACAGGTTTTGGCTTCTATACAGGAGATACAACCTCCGAAAGCCTTATTGCAAATATGAAGCCTTCTTACGACAGCGGCGAAATGAAAGAACTTTTTGCTCATTTCTACCGCAAGGAAGGAAAGGTATTCAATTTTGATTACAACGATGACTATTTCTACAGAAGCTGGATTAAAGATGACGGCACGATGTACCTTGCAATAATGGAAAGAGCAGGCGGTGCAAATAATACAGAAGTTGAAATACCGCTTGTGTCTATAAATGAAAAGGTTAAAATAACAAGCTTTAAAGCAGAACTTGTTAACGGTGGTAATATTTATACAGTATCGGGTGATGACGGTGTGTTCCGTATGCCAATGAAACCGTCGCAGACATCACTTTATAAGATAATACCTGCCGAGCCTGTAGATACAAGTATTCTTGCAGCTAATACATTTGATGATATGGCGGCGGCTTCATGGGCGCAGGATGCA
>JAFVVU010000195.1 GCA_017502065.1 Clostridia bacterium
ATAATTACGCTCATCGCATACGGCATATAGTTTTTTTCCAGCGTATCGCAAATCAGCTCGTCTGTTATGTTTGCCAAAACCCTCACTCTCCTTTATCCTACGTCAATCATATCTAAATATTTACCGCCGTTTTCGGCAATATAATCTTTTCTTGCGGCAAGGTTATCCCCAAGAAGCACGTCAAACATCTGCGCTGTTTTTTCCGCATCTTCAAGATTAACTTTAATAAGTCTTCTTGTTTCGGGGTTCATTGTTGTCTGCCACATCATTTCAGGCTGGTTTTCACCAAGACCTTTTGAACGCTGGATTGTAACGTTTTTGCCCTCCAGCTTTTCAAGAATTTCCGCTTTTTCCTTTTCGTTATATGCAAAATACGTATCGTTTTTGCAGGTTATTTCAAACAGCGGAGATTCCGCAATATAAACATATCCCATTTCAATAAGTGTAGGCACAAGAGCGTACAGCATTGAAAGAATAAGCGTTCTAATCTGGAAGCCGTCAACGTCGGCATCCGTACAGATAATAACTTTGTTCCAGCGGAAATTACCGATATCAAATGCGTTGAAATCCTTGCCGTGTTTGGTTTTGATTTCAACACCGCAGCCGAGCACTTTAAGAAGGTCGGTAATGATTTCGCTTTTGAAAATCTTATCGTAATCCGCTTTAAGACAGTTAAGAATTTTACCGCGGACGGGGATGATTGCCTGGAAATTGGCATCACGACCCATTTTACATGCGCCGAGAGCCGAGTCACCTTCCACAATATAGATTTCTCGTTTGGACAAATCCTTGCTTCGGCAATCAACAAATTTCTGCACTCTGTTGGTAACGTCAACATTACCCGTAAGCTGTTTTTTAATGTTAAGTCTTGTTTTTTCGGCAGATTCACGGCTTCGTTTGTTGATAAGCACCTGATTTGTTATCTTTTCCGCATCAACCTTGTTTTCAATGAAATAAACCTCAAGCTCGTGTTTGAGCGTTTCTGTCATGAAATCCTGAATGAACTTGTTGGTAATGGCTTTTTTCGTCTGGTTTTCATAGCTTGTTGAGGTTGAAAACGAGTTGCTTATAAGAAGAAGAGAGTCAAGCACGTCAACCACCGTAATCTTAGATTCGTTTTTGGTGTATTTGTTATTTGCTTTTAAATATTTGTCAATAGCGTGAACAAATGCGGTTCGTACCGCTTTGTCAGGGCTTCCGCCATATTCAAGAAAGCTTGAGTTGTGGTAATATTCGGTAACGTGGTTTTTGTTGGAGAAACAAAACGCCATATTGAATTTTACCTTATAATCTTTTTTATCTTCACGGTCACGGCCCTTGCCTTCGGCAGAAATCTGATAAAGTGCGGTAAGCGCATCTTCACCTGCAAGCTCGCCGGCATAATCTTCAATTCCTTTCGGGTAAAGATATTCAAACATTTGTGTGCCTTCTTCGGTTTCATAATAAAGCACAAGTTTGAGTCCCGCGTTTACAACCGCCTGTTTTTTCATTGTTGTCTGGAAATATTCAAGCGGCACATTGATATCTGTAAAAACCTCAAGGTCGGGACGCCATTTGATTGTTGTACCCGTTTTTCTGCCTTTATGCTCGGATTTTGAAAGACCGCCGATGTTTTCGCCTTTTTCAAAATGCAGGTCATATTTATATCCGTCACGAACAACGGAAACGTCCATATATTCGGAAGAATACTGTGTTGCACAGCTTCCGAGACCGTTAAGACCAAGAGAAAACTCGTAGTTTTCGCCGTCGTTGGTATTATATTTACCGCCGGCATACATTTCACAGAAAACAAGCTCCCAGTTGTATCTGTCTTCGTTCTGGTTATAATCAAGCGGAATACCACGTCCGAAGTCGGTAATTTCAATTGATTTATCCTTATAACGTGTTACTTCAATTAAATTTCCGTAGCCTTCGCGAGCCTCATCTATTGAGTTGGAAAGAATTTCAAACACCGCGTGCTGACATCCGTCAAGTCCGTCCGACCCGAAAATTACGCCCGGGCGAAGTCTTACTCAGTCCGCACCTTTAAGTGAGGAAATACTCTCGTTATCGTAAGCCTTGTTTTTGGCCACTTATACTCACACCTTTATCTGTTATTTTCAAGATTTGTAATTTTATCAATTCTGTTCTGATGGCGACCGCCTTCAAATTCGTTTGTAAGCCAAGCCTTAACAATTTCAATACCCACATCTTCGCCTACAACTCTGCCGCCAAGTGTAATTACGTTGGCGTTGTTATGTCTTTTTGTCATTGCGGCAGAATAAATATCTCCGCAAACAGCCGCTCTTATACCTTTTATTTTATTTGCAGCAATTGAAATTCCTATACCTGTGCCGCAAACTAAAATTCCTCTGTCACATTCGCCTGAAATAATGCTTTTACATACAACTTCGGCAATGTCGGGATAATCAACACTTTTGTTTTCGTAGATACCGAAATCTTTTATATCGTATCCGTTGTCAAGAAGCCATTTCACAATTTTGTTTTTAAGTTCAAATCCGCCGTGGTCAGCACCAATAGCTATCACTTTTCATTCATCCTTTCCTTTTCCTGTTCCGCCTGCGATTTGCGGATATATACCGCATTCACATCGTCAGGGGTTTTTGCACCATTTTTTCTTATTTCATCCATAGCCGCAGTGCATACCGATGCTGCAGAGGGCATATTAAGATGTGGCGGCGCAAACAATATATTTTTGTTTGCGGCAAGCGCCGGCATATTTTTAATCGCTCCGTCGCCCATTACAAGAGTGGGAGTGGTTATTTCGTTTATAATATCATCAATGTTTTTAACCTGTGGTTCAAGGAGAGTTCTGCACCCGTTCTCAAATTTATATTTGCCGCAGAACACCTGCGCGTTTCTGGCATCAATCATCGGCATTATGTCGTATGAACACATCGGGTGACGGTACGCCATTGCTTTAAGGGTGGATACCCCAACCATAGCTTTACCCGATCCTGATGCAAGCCCTTTTGCCGTTGCAATTCCGATTCGAAGTCCGGTAAATGACCCCGGTCCCGTTGATACTGCAAACACGTCAATATCTTTTGCCGCAAGATTAAGCTCTTTAAGAAGCGCATCAATCATCGGCATAAGCTTTTGCGAATGCGTCAGTTTATCGTCAATATAATACTCGCCAAGGAGTTTGTTATCATCCATAACGGCAGCGGTTGCAACCGTGCAGGATGTATCAATCGCAAGAATTTTCACTTTAATTTCCATAGCCCTTCTGCCCACAACAGTAATTAAAAGTATATACGCACTTTCGTGGGCAGATAAGGCGTATAATGGAAATTATGCACATCGCCGTTTCGTGCATTAAAGGCACGAAAATTCGGCGGTGCTTTTAATCCCGCCGGAGGCAATAACGTGATTTTTCACGTTATTCCTCCACAATGGTAATTTTGCGGAAATCCTCGTTTATATCAAGGTTTTTTTCTATAGTAACATCGTAAATTTTTCTGCCGTCATATTCTTCGCACACGTCAGGCCATTCAATAAAGCTTATTCCGCTGCCGCCGATATACTCAAAAAGTCCGGCATCGTAAAGCTCGTCGGCGGATTCAAGACGGTACAAATCAAAATGGTAAATTGTTTTTTCGCCGCGGTACTCGTTCATAATTGCAAAAGTAGGGGAGCAAACAAATTCTTCACACCCGAAAAATTTGCAAACGCCGCTTACAAACACGGTTTTTCCAACACCGATATCCCCGTGAAGACGAACAACATCACCCTCTTCAAGACCGTGTGCAAAATCATATGCAATTTTTGCCGTATCCGCGCGCCCGCGTGATTCAAATTCAATCTTTTTCATAAGCAATTTCCAATCAAAAATAATCCAATTTATTATACCATATTATAAAGCAATTTGCAAGAAAAAAATGTAAATATTTATTATATAAGGTAGAAATGCGGTTTTTGGTTGACAAAGGAGGTGATTAATTATAAAATAATTTAATGTAGGGAACGACCTATGTGTCGTTCCGTTGCGGAATGCCACGCAGGGCATTCCCTACAATATATTGCAATCACACTGCAGGTGGCGGATTCATTCGTCCCGAAAGAATAATGTTTTGATAAAGGAATGGTTTATATGATATTCGGAGGTTTTCAAAAACTTACACTTCTTGATTTTCCCGGCAGGGTTGCATGCACGCTTTTTACAAAAGGGTGTAATTTCCGTTGCCCGTTCTGCCATAACGCCCTGCTTGTAACGGATATAGATGAGGTCAGCTACACAGATACTGAAATTCTTGACTATCTTAAAAAGCGCATCGGTATACTTGACGGCGTTTGCATAACAGGCGGCGAGCCGCTTATGCAAAAGGAGCTTGAAGATTTTATTAAAAACGTGCGCGCTCTCGGCTATGCCGTAAAGCTTGACACAAACGGAAGCTATCCAGATAAGCTTAAAGACCTTGTAAATAAGGGCCTTATTGATTATGTTGCAATGGACATCAAAAACACCGCCGAAAAATATCCTCTTACCGCAGGCGTGCCAAATGCCAATGTGGAAGAAAGTATAGATTTTCTTCTTTCGGGGAAGGTTCCTTACGAATTTCGCACAACCGTTGTGGCTGAGCACCACAATATACAAGATATAGAGGAGATTGCAAAAAGAATTTCAGGTGCAGAAAAATATTTTCTGCAAAAATTTGTCGATTCAGGACATCTTATAGGCGAAAATTTGCACGAATTGGACGAAAATACTATGAAAAATATGCTTGATGTGGTAAAAAAATACGTAAAAACCGCGGAATTACGCGGAATTTGATAAATTTTTAAAAAAACCACAATATATTGTGTTTTCCCTATTGACAAACAACAATATATGCTGTATAATGTAGTTACTTTCGAAAAAAACAAAGGGGGAAAATATATGTATAACGTAATTAAACGTGACGGTAAACAGGTATCATTCGACTTAAGTAAAATCAGCACTGCCATCACACAGGCTTTTGAAGCTTGCCAGAGACAGTTCAATCAGGATATTATAGATTTCCTTGCACTCAAGGTAACGGCGGAATTCGAGCCGAAAATTGAAGACGGAAAAATCGAGGTTGAACATATTCAGGACAGCGTTGAATCCGTACTTATTAAAGCAGGCTACAGCGATGTTGCAAAAGCATACATCATTTACAGAAGACAGAGAGAAAAAATCCGTAACCTTAATGCAACAATGGTTGACTACAAGGCAATCGTGGATAACTATCTCAACATCAACGACTGGCGTGTAAAGGAAAACTCCACAGTAACATATTCTGTTGGTGGTCTTATCCTCAGCAACTCCGGTGCAATCACAGCTAACTACTGGCTTTCTGAAATTTATGACGATGAAATCGGCAATGCACACAGAAACGCCGACATTCATATTCATGACCTTTCAATGCTCACAGGTTACTGTGCAGGTTGGTCACTCAAACAGCTTATTCAGGAAGGTCTTGGCGGCGTTCCGGGAAAAATAACATCTTCTCCGGCAAGCCACCTTGCAACACTTTGTAACCAGATGGTTAACTTCCTCGGAATTATGCAGAACGAATGGGCAGGCGCTCAGGCATTCTCATCATTTGACACATACCTTGCTCCGTTTGTAAAGGTAGACAACCTTTCCTACGACCAGGTTAAAAAATGTATTGAATCCTTTATCTACGGCGTAAATACACCGAGCCGTTGGGGAACACAGGCACCATTCTCAAACATCACTCTTGACTGGAAAGTACCTGCTGACCTTGCTGAACTCAACTGTATTGTTGGCGGTAAGGAGCTTGACTTCAAGTACAAGGAT
>JAFVVU010000196.1 GCA_017502065.1 Clostridia bacterium
ATGAATCACCAATTATAAGCTCGTTAAGCAAGCTTACCGCTGTAGGCATATTTGCCGCATTGGGAATCGGTTTTGCGCCAAAAAGCACAATGTCACATATGGAACTTTGGTTTTTTGTTGAACGTCCGCTGTATATAATAAGAATTTTACCGATTTCTTCTCTGCTCATATCGGAAAAATAGGCAGAAACAGCATCGGTTTTTGCGTCGGTTACATCTGATTCTCTGGAAATACCTTTAAGAATATCTACAACTGCAATTCGGCTTGATTCTTCAAGAGAAAGAGCGTATACAAAAAATTTCTGAAGTGGGTCAATTTCCTGCGTTGCCGATATGGGAACGGCGGAAAACAGCAGGATAAACACAAGTAAAAGTGAAAGTATTTTTTTCATAACATCACCCTAATATTTTATCAGTAAGTTTAACAATATCTCCCGCGCCTATAACGAGAATAACATCGCCTTCTTTTGCGAGTGATTTAACATATCTGGCAATTTCATCAAAATCGTCAATACAAACGGCGTCAATTCCGTCTTTTATCGCAAGAGCGCACACATCTGCCGATGAAATGGACGGGTCAAAAGCCTCACGTGCGGCATAAATCGGTGCTAAAATAAGCTTAGTTGTACCCTTAAAGCTGTGTGCAAATTCATCAAGGAATATTTTTGTTCTTGAATACGTATGCGGTTGGAACACGCATATAATGTTATTGTGGGGCATCATAAGTGCCGATTCAAGAGTTGCCCTTATTTCTGTCGGGTGATGGGCATAATCATCGTAAACCGATGCGCCGGCGAAAGTTCCTTTATATTCAAAACGGCGGTCAGCACCTTTGAAACCGGCAAGTGCCCTGGCGGATTTTTCAAGGTCAAACCCGAACATATATGCATTTGCAAGCGCCGCAAGTGAATTTTCAATATTATGCTTGCCAAAAACGCTGAGCTCTACCTTACAGATGAAAGCACCGTCAATATAAAGGTCATATGAAGATGTTTTTTCGGTTGCGGAAATGTTTTTAGCCTGAATTCGTGCGGTTTTATTTGAAATTCCGTATGTAATAACACTTCCGTTAAAATTTTCAACCATTTTCATAAGGTCGGCATCATCGGCACATACAACGGTAAATCCGTCTTTTGAAACGCGTTTTAAAAATTCGGTATATGCACTGTGATAATCGTCCGCATCCTTATAATAATCAAGGTGGTCGGGTTCAACGTTAAGAATTGTTTCACAGTAAGGTTTGAAATCAAGGAAGCTGCGGTGATATTCACACGCTTCGGCAATGAAATAATCACTTTTGCCCAGCTTCATATTACTGTCAATTATATCAAGTCTTGCACCAACAAGAATTGTCGGGTCAAAACCGAGTTTTTCAAATATGTAAGAAATCATTGAGGTGGTTGTGGTTTTGCCGTGAGTTCCTGCAACCGCAACGGAATATTTGTAGTGAGCCATGATTTCGCCAAGCAGGACCGAACGGGGAATAACGCGCGCGCCTGCCGCACGTGCAGCCTTAAGCTCGGGATTTTCTTCCGATACTGCGGCGGTATAAACAACGGTGTCTGCGCCGTCTATATTTTCGGCAAAGTGACCGTTATAAAACTTAAGTCCAAGCGACTGGAGATACTTCACGCTGTCGGAATGATTTATGTCCGAACCGGAAACGGTATAGCCTTTTGAAATAAGGATTTCTGCAAGACCACTCATACTGATTCCGCCAACGCCGATAAGATGTATATGATGATTATTCAAAAGAACCAATCCCCTCAGATAAATAGTTTCCTATATAATATATATACTATTTTACAATGAATTTATATCTATGTCAACTTGAAAATAAACGCCTGTTTTCACCCTTTCCGGTGGCAATGGTGCGAAAATTTATGAAATATGAACAACAAAAAACAAAAATAGATAAAAGTATATAGCAATAGTGCCCAAAAAACTTAAGAAAAATGGAATAATTTGTCAATTTGGAATTTTTCAACATATCGTGGTTTTTGGTAGTAGCCGCAAGGGAAAAAGCACAATATATACCGATTTTGAGTCGAAATCCGAACTGTCAAATTTTGTCAGCGGAAAATTGAAAACCGATTTGACAAACAAGGTGAAATATAGTAGAATGGACATTCGAAGGGATGTGTTAAAATGTTTGGTACAGCTAAAATAGCTGTGAAAAGGGCATTTTCTACAAGAACTTTTCAGGCTATTATAATGGTTATATCAGCAATAACAGTAATAACCACATCTACGCTTTTATCCATTAAAACAGTTACCGTTAAAGAAAACGGACATGAGCTTATAACAGCGGCAACGTTTTCAGGAACTGTTGAAAAATTTATTAATGCGAGCGGTATTGTCGTTGGCGAGTATGATAAAGTTTCGCCGCCAATGCTCTCGACCCTGAAGAAAAATCAGGAAATTAACATTACACGTGCATATCCGCTTAATATCAGCGTGGGCGGACAGGTGCAGACGGTAATGGCTGCCGGTCAGACTGTGGCAGAAATTCTGGAAGTAAACAATATTACAATGGATAGTATGGATATAATAAGTCCATCATTGGACAGCGTAGTAAACAAAAACACGCAGATTACCATTACGAAGGTAACTTCGGATATGGTACCTGTTCAGGAAGAGCTTGCGTTCACAATAATTCAGACGCCGAACTCTAATCTGGACAGAGGAATAACAAGAGTTGTTCAGGAAGGAAAAGCCGGAACAAAAGAGGTTATGTATAATGTTACCTATTCCAACGGCAAGGAGCTTTCCCGCCAGGCGGCAGGAGAAAGAATTGTAACCGAGCCGGTAAACAAAATTGTGGAATACGGTACAAAATATGCAGCTGTTTCCCGTGGAGGCAATGTTTCCAGGGTAACAGACCCGTCTACCCAGCTTAATTATTCAAAAACAATTGCAGTAACCGCAACAGCATACGACCTTTCGTATGAAAGCTGCGGCAAAAACCCCGGTGACAGAGGATACGGAATTACCGCAAGCGGAATGCGTGCCGCAAGAGGTGTTATTGCCGTTGACCCGAGAGTTATACCGCTGGGCTCAAAGCTTTATATTGAATCGCTTGACGGAAGTGCCGACTATGGTTATGCCATTGCCGGTGACACAGGCGGCGCAATTAAAGGAAACAGAATTGACCTGTTTATGGATACAAGAGCGGAAGCCTTGAGATGGGGCAGACGTGGAGTAAAAGTTTATATTTTAGCTGATTGACGCATGTGAGATGCGTGGTACAAGAAGGCCGGACGAAAAATAAGTTTCGTCCGGCCTTTTTTCATTTTTTTCCTTCCTTATATAATAAGGTAGTTAATTTCATCTTCGGTTAAAACAAGGTCTGTTGCCGAAAGGCTGTCCTTAAGCTGATTTACATTTGAGCAGCCGACAACGGGAACAGATGTAAACGGGCGCGAATATAAATATGAAAGCAAAAGCGCTGATGCACTAACGCCTTTTTCAGCCGCAAGGGTTTTTAATTTTTCAAGTCGCTTTAAATTTTCCTCGCATAAATAGCGTTCTTTAGCTTTTTCGCTGAGTGCCGCCTCGCCGCCTGAAAGCATTTTAGCAAAAAATCCTTTTCCCTGTGATGCATATGCCATAACCGCCATATTTGCGGAAAGATAAAAATTATATTCGTCATCCGTCATGGGAACAAGTCCGTCCTGCTCCTTATATGTGGGCGAAACGGTTGCCAGTGACCATTTTATCTGACTTACGGCAAATCCCGTCTGACCCGATTTTTTTGCATATTCATTTGCCGCGCGGGCACGCTTTGAGCTCCAGTTTGAACAGCCAAAACTGCGGATTTTACCTTTTTTCACAAACTCGTTGAAATAATCAATAATCGGCTCAACCGCAAAATCCTCGCAGTCGCGGTGAAGCAGAAATACGTCAATATAATCAAGCGACAGCCTTGAAAGACTTTCATCAAGGTCGGCTTCAACCTCCGCTTTTGTAAGGCGGGGTAGCCCCTCGTATGGCCATGCACCTTTGGTTGTAATAATAACGTCGTTTCTTTTTCCGCTTTCGGAAAGCCATTTCCCGATTGTCTTTTCGCTTGCGCCATATCCGTAATAATGTGCCGTATCAATATGGTTTCCGCCAAGAGAAACATATGTATCAAGAAGCGCAAACGATGTTTTTTCATCAATATCACTGCCGATGGAATTTGTGCCAAGGGCAATAGCGGACGTTTTTATGTCAGTATTCGGAATATTTTTATATAACATACTATTCTCCTTTTAAAAGAGCAAGTTCTTCGTCCGTCAGCTCACGCATTTCGCCCGGCGCAAGTGTTTCGTCAAGACAAAGCGGACCGAAAGACACGCGCTTTAAATATGTAACGTGCTTGCCGACATCGGCAAACATACGTTTAACCTGATGAAACTTGCCTTCCTGAATGGTGACAAACGCTTCTCTGCTGCCGATTTCTGCATCAAGAACGGCAGGCAGGGTTTTATATCCGTCATCAAGCACGATGCCTGACGCAAATTTTTCGCTGTCGCCCTTTGCAATCTGTCCGTCAAGACGGGCAAAGTACTTCTTGTCAACATGCTTTTTCGGGGAAAGCAGATTATGCGAAAGCACACCGTCGTTTGTTATGAGAAGAAGCCCTTCCGTATCCTTGTCAAGTCTACCCACGGGGAAAAGCTCGTAATGCGAAAACTCCTCCGGTACAAGTGAAATAACCGTTGCATCACGGTTGTCATACGTTGCAGATACCGTATCCGCAGGTTTGTTCAGCATAAGATACACAAACGGTTTATATTCTATTTTCTGTCCGGCAAAGGTTATGCTGTCGGTTTCGGGATTTATATGCCTTGCGGCATTTTTTTCGGGAATGTCATTTACACAAACAAGCCCACCTTTAAGTGCCTGTTTAATTTCTTTTCTTGAACCGATACCTGCATCGGCAATAAATTTATCAAGTCGCATAATAAAACCTCAATTCTTAATTAAATTATATCTGCAACTGACGGAAAAATCAATAGTAAAAGCAGAAAAGTCGAGTGAAATTGAACACCATA
>JAFVVU010000014.1 GCA_017502065.1 Clostridia bacterium
ATTGTACCGTAAAGTGCCGCCATAAAGATGATTGATACAATTGCATTCTTACCTGTTGAAAACACAAGTACAAGCGCCGAAATTGCACTTACTGCAAAAATAACACCGGCACACAAAACAGGGTTTTTGATTTTTTTACTGTGAAGAATTGATGCAACTTTCATACAGCCAAGTGCAAAAAGCGGAAGCACCGCACTCGACAGGATGGAAATTGATTCACCAAGCTCATAAGTTTCGTTGATGTAGGACGGCATCCATGTATTGATTCCGTCACGGATTGCACCCATCATAATTATCGAAAGAAGTATCACAAGCATAAGCGGTGCAAAAAGCAGTTTGTTTCCAAGTTTTCTGTCTCCGCCTGATTCTTCCGTTTTCTCTTTTTTCTCCACTCTTACATCCGGACAAAACTTTGCAAGCAAAACAAGCATTACAATTGCGCAAAGTGAGCTGAATACAAACACCAGTTTCCAGCTGAGCATTACAAGCAGTGATGCCACAATATATACAACTATTGTTCCGTAGCAGCTGCCGCCGTTAACATGCACAATTGCTTTGCTGTAATCCTCACTTGAGAACATGTATGTCAATATACGGATAAGCGGTGGCCACATAAATGCCTGAGCCAATCCGTTCACACTCCACACCGCCATCATTGCATAGGGATTACCGGAGCAAACCGGAATAAGAAGGTTCATAATTCCTGTTGTTACAAATCCGCCCATTATAAGCAGCTTTGGCGGAAACTTATCACTGCAGATGCCGCTTATTATCTGGCCTGCACCATAGGTTACAAAGCTTCCCGTAACCGCAAGCGAAAGCAGCTCTTTTGATATTCCCGTAGCCAGTTTCATACTTTCAATAACCGCTTCATAGTTTATTCTTGTTATGTAACTTACCATGTATACGATTGTAAAAAGAAGAGCAAGTCTTTTTACCTGTTGTCTGTCTGTCACCTTACTCATATAAGACTTTTCCCTTCCCATTCATCATCAGGTTTTACACCAATAAGCTTTACAACTGTCGGCGCAAGGTCCTTGATGTTAACGTTTTCAAGTTTGCTTCCCGGTGCAAAATCGTGTCCTTTTACAATAACAGGGATAAGCATATCCTCCGGCACGTCATCGCCGTGTCTTCTGTCATGACCGCCGTGGTCCGCTGTTACGATAACCGTATAGTCTTCCGGCAGAGAATTTACTATTCTGTCAATATGGTCCCAGCATTCTTCAACCGCTTCGTTATATTCTTTGCTCATCCAGTTGTGTACATGCCCTGCATTATCCGGATATCCAAGATATATAAACGCAAAATCCGGTTCGTTGCTATTAATGTATTCAATAGATGTTTCGGTTATTTTTTTGGCAGAATCCGACCAGCTGCGTCTTCCTTTTATGAAATAAGAAAACTCAAGGCTGTCGGGTCTTGACAGGTCACGAAGCTGTTCCCAGTCATAGAAAAACGCGCTTGTTTTTTCATTTTTGAAAAGAACCTCGCAAAGTCCGTTTATCGGTCTTACCTGTGGAGCATAAATATTTGTTGTAGTACCGTGTCTTTCCGGATCCACACTGTGAAAAAGCGATACATGACACGGAAGTGTTACGCTTGGCATAACCGTTGTTGCATCCATTGCCGATGCAGATTGCCCAATCATTTTCTGCGCTTTTGCCACATTTGTAAGTGCATCCGGGCGCATTCCGTCCACTAAAATCAACGCTACCTTCATTTTTTCTCCTCCCACGTGTATACTTCTATATTATT
This sequence comes from Clostridia bacterium, assembly GCA_017502065.1. Taxonomy (GTDB): domain Bacteria; phylum Bacillota; class Clostridia; order RUG12999; family RUG12999; genus RGIG4103. The sequence continues at coordinate 1,759 of JAFVVU010000014.1, forward strand.
TTCCTTATAAAGCTTCAGAACCTCTTTGGACAAGCCTTCATCACTTATGTAACAATACTCTTCTTTAAGATCAGAAATTTTAAGAGGAGCACGTTTTTCAAATTTACTGCTGTCAAGCAGGATAAACACCTTATCCGCATTGTCAATTATCTTTTTCTGCACTTCACAAAGCTCCGGCTGATAATCGCATATTCCTTTGTCAATTGAAATTGCAGACGGACAGACAAACGCTTTTTGTGTGCAGATTTCGCCCACCATATCCATAGTCAGCATTCCGTAAAAAGCATTTTCTTCACTCATATAATGTCCACCGCACAAAATTACCTCAAAATCAGCATATCCGCGGAGCACATCAAAAACGTCTACACTGTGTGTTACGACCGTAAGCTTGGAAAATTTTTCACGAAGCACTTCCGCAAAAATGATTGCTGTGCTTCCGCTATCAACAAAAATAAAATCGCCTTCGGAAATAAACTGAGTTGCTTTATATGCAAGATTTCTCTTTTTATCGCTGTTTTCTTTGTTTCGTGCATTCAGGCTCTGCTGCGGTCTTATTCCGTTCCCTGCCGCAACCGCTCCGCCGTGCACCCTGTTGAGAAGTCCTTCTTTTTCCATCAGAAGCAAGTCACGGCGCACCGTTTCTATTGACACATCAAAAACTTTAATAAGATTGGCAACAGTTACCGCTCCGTTTCTTTGCAGCAAGCTGTAAATTTTATTTTGTCTTTCTTTTGCAAGCATCTACAATCCCTCCAATAATATACATATAATACCACATTTCCCCAACTTTGTCAATCGCAGATTTTCATTTTTCTTTGATTTTTTCAGCTTTTTTGCAAAAGTGGACTTTTTTAAAAATTCCTATTGAAATTTAACTTGTTTTTTTATATAATAAAAGTATAATCAGATAAATTTTTCCAGAGCAAGGAGTTGCATACGTTATGAAAAATACACATTATGAATTAAATGTTGCCGGTCTTAAAAGAAATCTTCCTTTATGTCCGGTGAATGACAAGCTGTATATTGGTGCTTTCGTAATGTTCGGTGATGTTGAGCTTACAGGCGCCTGCGCACGTGAGCTTATCAAACTCGCCCCGGAGCACGATGTCCTTATTACTGCAGAATCCAAAGGAATTCCGCTTGTTTATGAAATGGCACGTCAGGAAGGCGTAAACCATTATATTGTGGCAAGAAAAGGCCCGAAGCTGTATATGGAGAACATTATTTATACTGAAGTAAATTCCATCACCACAGAAAAGAAACAGGTTCTTTGTATCGGTTCAAAAGAAGCTGATATGATGCGCGGCAAACGTGTTCTTATTGTTGATGATGTTATCAGCACAGGCGAATCTCTTAATGCCATTGAAACTCTTGTTGAGCAGGTTGGCGGAAATATTGTGGGAAGAATGGCTGTGCTTGCCGAAGGCGATGCTCAGGGTCGAAAAGACATTACATATCTTGCACCTCTTCCGCTTTTTGATAACGAAGGCAACGTGCTTTAACAGGACTGAGCGAAAATAGTGCAGACCGCATAAAAAAATAAAACATCCCCGAAGCGTCGGCTTCGGGGTTTTATTTTTAATCTACATCGTATTTTTCAATAAATTCAAGGATAGGTGCATCGTCCTCAAGTCCGTGAGGATGATGGTTGCATCCCGGTTTTATAACAGTTTCTATTGTGCGTCCTGCCGCACGGTATGCCTTGTCAACATAAATACCGTTTTCATCATACGGAACAACGGTGTCGCTGTCCCCAGCAACAAGAAATACCGGGATATCATTCTCCACAAGCTGCGGAATAAAATCAAGCGGATGTTCACGGTAAGCAAGAAGCTCCGGCAAATCTATCCCTTTGTTTTTAACAAATTCCTCTCGCATATCCACAGAAACACGTTTGCCAAGTCCGAAAGGACAGGAAAGCAGATTTACAACCGGTGCATCAAGCCACATACACGATACATACTGAGGATATTTTGCACCGAAATAAATCCCCTGCATACCACCACAGCTCATTCCTACTATTACGCATTTTTTCGAAAGGCCAAGTTCTTTGTGCATATATTCTGCAAGAGCAGCACGTGCCTCGGTATCCTCCCACACATGCCATCTTGTTTTATTTTTAATATGTACAAGGTGGTATCCTTTTTGTACAAGTTTTATTTCCGTTTCGGGAAAAGCGTTAAAATATTCTGTTTTAAGCACCCATCTGTCGTTGGGTTTTTCGGGATAAACTATAATAAGCTCTCTTCCGAAAAGCTCTTTTATTTCCTTTTTAAATCCGTTCCACAGCTCCATTTTTTATTACCTCCGTCTGAATTTTGCAGGGGTTACCCCTTTATGTTTTTTAAAAGTTTTTATGAAATAGCTCAGGTCATTAAATCCGCATGAAAACGCAATTTCCGTTACTGTTTTATAAGTTTTAATGAGCTCCTTGGTTGCTTTTTCCACACGGTATCCGTTTAAATATTCAAGCGGTGTTTTTCCCGTCATATTGCGGAAAAACAGGCAAAAATATTTCGGTGACATTCCTGCCGATTTTGCCATTTGTTCAAGCGAAAGCTGTTTATCATAATTATCTCTTATGTATGTAAGCACATTTTTAAGCTTACCCACACTTTTTTCATCTGCAGGCGAATGTCCTGCACGTGCGGTGTATATCCCCTCGTCAAGCACAATCCCAAAAAGACTGTACATTGCACCGATTACCGAGAATTTATATCCCGGCGGTTTATCCCGCAGAGAATCAAAAATAAAGTTTATTGTATTGTTGAACCTGCTGTCGCCTGCAGGCGAATATTCTTTTATTCTGTATTCCTGAGAAAGCAGGTTTTCAATGAAAAATCTGCATCCCTCGTCATTGGCATTAAGATAGTGCAGATGCATAACAATGCAGTCATACACCGCATCTTCCGGAGATGCCGAATGTACTGTTTCGGAATTTACAAAAACCACATCTCCCGGATACGCCGTATATTCGCTGTTATTAAGTTTTACCGTAAGCTTGCCGGAAATCACGCGCATAAGCTCAATTTCCGAATGCCAGTGCGCTTCCATTTCATATCGGGGATGATTTTTATCAACCTGATAAAGCTCCATCGGAAAGTCCGTTGTTCCCCTTTGCAGAAGCTCATTATAAATCATATTCTCACCACCAAAATGTGAATATTATTATACTTTTATCTATTATAACACAAGTATTATATAAAAAACAAGTATATAATAATAAATAAGAGATGTTTTTAAGGAGGAAATAAATATGGCAAAATCAAGACTTATCGGCGATTATCCGGTAATCGGAATTCGTCCTACACTTGACGGTAGAAGAGGTCCTCTCAAAGTAAGAGAATCTCTTGAGGACCAGACAATGAATATGGCAAAATCTGCCGCAGAGCTTATCTCATCAAACCTGAGATATTCAAACGGCGAGCCGGTTAAGGTTGTTATTGCAGACACAACAATCGGACGTGTTGCAGAAGCAGCTGCCTGTGCGGCAAAATTCAAAAAAGAGGGCGTTGACATTACCCTTACCGTTACTCCCTGCTGGTGCTACGGCAGTGAAACAATGGACATGGACCCCATGACAATCAAAGGTGTTTGGGGTTTTAATGGAACAGAACGTCCCGGTGCAGTTTATCTTGCATCAGTTCTTGCATCTCATGCACAGAAAGGACTTCCTGCATTCGGCATTTACGGACACGACGTTTGTGAAGCTGATGATACAACAATTCCGGAAGACGTTAAGGAAAAAATACTCCGTTTTGCAAGAAGTGCCGTTGCTGTTGCTACAATGCGCGGCAAATCATATTTGCAGATTGGCTCAATCTGTATGGGTATCGGCGGCTCAATAATCAGCACCGAGCTGTTTGAAGAATATCTAGGCATGAGAGTTGAATCCGTTGACGAGGTTGAAATCATCCGCAGAATGACAGAAGGCATCTACGATGAGGCTGAATTCAAAAAAGCTCTTGAATGGACACGTAAAAACTGTCCTGAAGGATTTGACAAAAACCCTGAAAACATGCAGAAATCATCCGCAAAAAAAGAAGAGGAATGGGAATTTGTTGTTAAGATGATGTGCATTATTAAAGACCTGTTTAATGGCAACCCCAACCTTCCTGAGGGTTGTGAAGAAGAAAGAGTCGGACATAATGCCATTGCAGGCGGATTCCAGGGACAGCGTCAGTGGACAGACTTTTATCCGAACTGTGACTTCCCCGAATCTATGCTTAACACATCGTTTGACTGGAACGGTGCTCGCGAGCCGTACATACTTGCAACCGAAAATGATACATTAAACGGCGTATGCATGCTTATGGGTAAGCTCCTTACAAACACTGCACAGATTTTTGCCGATGTAAGAACCTACTGGAGTCCCGAAGCTGTTAAAAGAGCTTCCGGCTACGACCTTGAGGGTAAGGCTAAAGAAGCTGGCGGATTTATTCATCTTATAAACTCCGGTGCAGCTTGTATTGATGCCTGCGGCGAGGTTAAAGATGAAACCGGCAATGCTGTTATGAAGCCGTTTTGGGAAATGACAGATGCTGACCAGAAAGCCTGCCTTGAAGCTACTACATGGAATGCAGCTGACCTTGGATATTTCCGTGGTGGCGGCTATTCATCAAGATTTTTAACACGTGCCGAAATGCCCGTTACAATGATGAGACTCAATATGGTTAAAGGTCTCGGTCCTGTAATGCAGATTGCAGAAGGCTGGACAATCTCTCTTCCCGACGAGATTTCTGATGTGCTTTGGAAACGTACCGACTACACATGGCCGTGTACATGGTTTGCACCGCGCACAACCGGTGAAGGCGCATTCAAAACCGCTTATGACGTAATGAATAACTGGGGCGCTAACCACGGCGCAATCAGCTACGGACATATTGGTGCGGATGTTATTACTCTTTGTTCGATGCTCCGCATCCCCGTTTGTATGCATAACGTGCCGGAAGAAAAAATCTTCCGCCCGGCAAGCTGGAACGCTTTCGGAATGGATAAAGAGGGTCAGGACTTCAGAGCCTGCGCCGCTTACGGCCCGATGTATAAAAACATCAGATAGCCTCTTTTGTGCAGTTTTTGCACAATTAAACATAAAATGCCGCTTGCATCAGCAAGCGGCTTTTCTTTATTTTATGGAGTAACTTTTATAACCGGAGAGTCATCAATAGTATCCCATGTCGCTTCATCAAAAATATGGAAAGAAAATTCAAGATTTTCTACAATACTGATTCCGTTTTCTTCAAGAGTTGAATTATAATATGTCAATTCTGCATTTGCCTTTTTCCCCGGCTGCACATCATCAGACATTATTCCTGACACCATAAATCCATTTATTGATTCATCACGAGCCTGAACAGTAATTGCCCTTGAAGAATTATTTTCAACCAAGAACTTAAATTTCTTAGAATAATCACCTTGAGTAAATCC
>JAFVVU010000197.1 GCA_017502065.1 Clostridia bacterium
ATATGGAATGGCTTGGAACATCATATAAGATTTGGTCAGGAACTCACGAGCCTGAAACCGCTATTGTTCATAGCGGCAAAAAATCAATGAAGCTTTCATTTACGGACAGCAGACTTATGTATACTCAGGATTTTTCCGGTATTGTTCCCGGACAGACATATACCCTTGAATTCTGGGTTTATGCCGAAGCGCTTATCAACTCCACATCAAACTGGCAGGGCGGCGCATCCGTAAAAATTGATTTTGCCGGCATAAAAGTGGATGCTTCCGGAAATGAAACAGCAACATCAGTTGCCGAAATATTCGAATTAAATCCCATACAGGAAAGTGAACTCGGAACATGGGTTAAAAGAACTGTTTCACTTACAGCTCCTGCCGATACTGCAACAAAATACATTACCGGAACAGGTTCTGTATATATAAGACCACAGGGTACCGGAACAGTTTGGTATGACGACCTTTCTTTTACCGGTCCTATTACCGCAGAAGATGCCTCATCCCTTGATGCAAAAAAAGCAAGATATCAGGAGGGCTATAATGTTGGTCAGTCTCTTTACGATGAATATGTAAATTACGCCGAGTTTGCCGAACTTGCTCCCGGAGCAAAAAACCTTTTGAAAAACAACAGTTTTGAAACTCCTGATGATAGTGGCAAACTGAAAACAAATGCTGCAAACTGGCGTCGTTCAAACTATCTGGCAAATAATATATCAAGATTTCCCAACTGTACAAAAGATGATTATGAGGTTATTATAGCCGACAGTACCACCGCCAAAAGCGGAAATACTTCTTTGAAGGTACACCGTCCTGCAGGATTCCCGAACGGTCTCGGAGACCCTAACGGGTACCAGAATGTTACAAGCGGTACTGCTGCCAGCCAATGCGGCGAAGTTTTTGTACCCGGTGCAGATTATATTCTTTCTGCATGGGTAAAAACCGAAGATGTTCCCGTCGGTGGTGGTGCTTACTTCAGTATCGGCGGCATAAGTTTTGCTTCTCCTAAAGTAAGATTTACTGACGGAGAGTGGCATTATATAAAATGCGTGTTTACAATGCCGGAAAATGTCAGTCAGATTTCTGTATACGTGCGAATTTCCGGTGCCGGAACAGTCTGGTATGACGATGTTACATTCGGAAGATCAAGCACTAATAATTATTTTGACTTAAATTCAACACACACGTTCTATTATTCTGATGAATCGGAAGTTGAAACGTGGACTGATTTCAACGCCTCTGTGTTCAATGTTGACAGCGGAAGCAAAATGAAATTCTCTCTCCTTGACGAAAACGGAAGCTTGATTTCTTCAAACGAAGTTGCTGCAACAGAAAAAAACACATGGACCTTCCCCGCTTCCCTTCTTACAAACAAGAAAACCAAATATATATTGAACGCAGAATATATGCTTGCTGACGGAACTGTTGTTGATTCACATACAAAAAATATATACCTTTACGACAGGCCAACAAGCATGGATACGGACGGAAATCTTCACGATACCGAAACCGGCGAGGTTATTCCCCCATTCTTTATGTATGCCGTAAATCTTGACTACTACGACGGCATAGAAGATTCAGGAATCAAATTTATACGAACAAGGTCAATGTCTGCTACTGAAGAAAGCATGCGTCAGCATCTTGACGAGGCACATTCAAGAGGAGTTAAACTTCTTGTTGCACTTTACAGTAACATAGTAGCCGGACATCCCGAACAAATAGAAACAACGCGGCATCTTGTAAGTACGTTTAAAGACCATCCCGCAGTCGGAGCCTGGATGATGATGGATGAACCTTCTCTCCATATTGAATCACTCGGAATACGAACATATGAAGAAATGCTTTACTATCTTGAAGAAGGATATAAAACTATAAGGGATATAGACCCTGTTCATCCTGTATTTAATATTGAAACAGTAGGTCAGGTACCTGACAGCTACGAACAGACAAGTCAGATGTGCGATATCTTTGCTATCGACCCCTACCCGTCAAGTCTTTCTTCTTCAATAAGCGGCTCATTATCTCAGGCTACAACAAGAGCGATAAATGCCGTTCATAACGAAAGACCTGTATGGGTGCTCGGTCTTGCAGCCGACTGGACCGGTAATTACGGACATCCTGTTAACTCTTCAATGCTCAGGTATCAGCTTTATGATGCGCTGTGGACCGGAGCAAAAGGTGCCGGACACTATTTATCTGATTCCGCTGACTTTACTAATCCGACGTTTTCAGAAACCTATGTTAATACATTTACAAAGGCTAAAGAAAGCGGCGAAATTGATGAAATCTTCGACCATTTTTCTTTAGGAAATTCCTCAACATGGGCAGAAGGCACAGGCAACGGATACGAATGGCAATCATGGAAGAAGGCAAATGGTGATATTTATATTGCCGTACGAAGCAGAATTTCAGATGAAGATACCGTTATCAATTCTCTTGTAACTGATATAAATCTTATAAGTAAAAATGGTGATATGTCAATAGACGGATATGATGCAGTTCTTATAAATGGGGTTTCGGAACCAACAATTTCTTCTTTAACCGATAATTTCTGTTGTACTATTACAAAGGGCGAGGTTTCTTTATATAAAATTACCCCAAAAACCGGATATACTCTCAGCAATCTTCAAACCTCCTCCACCGAAACATCCGTTACTGTTGAATATGATGTTGCAAAACATATTACAGAAGAAGGCGGAATTATAATTTATGCATTTTATGATTTACTCGGCAGGTTTGTGAAAATGGAAAAAGAAGATGCCGCATTCGATAATATCCATATGACAAGAACATTTGACAAGGCTGATTTTGCAAGCATGAAAGTATTTATATG
>JAFVVU010000015.1 GCA_017502065.1 Clostridia bacterium
ATGATAAATGATACACAGAAAAGCAGATGTTTACACCTGCTTTTCTTATTCTTTTGATTTACTTTCGGTTTTTTTCGAAATTTTTCGTTTTTATATATTGACTTTTCATAAATATTATGCTATTTTAAGTGTAAGATTAAGGAGAGGGTGATCTGTATGTACAGATTTTACGAGGATTTTACTACACATACCGATGATTTTGCAGCCTATAATATTGAGGTTGAAAAAACATCCAATCTTGAACATAAGCACGGCCGCGTGGAAAACGGCGGTTACAGCCTTAACTGTTCAGGAAACAAACACCTGCTTATAACACCGGCGCTTAATGATTTTGAATTAAGCTGCAAGGTGAAGTTCACAACAACTTCATTTTCAATTGCAGCGCAGGACCGTAATGTGTTCCGCAATGCAGGAATGTTCATTGTTTTTGATTACAACACCGTTTCAAGATGCGGTAAGAAAATTGAAGTTCAATATAATCTTGAAGGAAGGCTTACAATTTCTCTTATTTCCTTAAGTGGAATAACCCACGAAGTATTAGCCAGCAAAGTATACTACAACGTGGATTTGTGCGTTGATAAAACATATGAATTCAAAGCTGATGCAAACAGCAACAACATAAGCGGAAGCTTTGACGGCTATACATTTGATTTTGATTTGTCCGAAAGAGAAAAAGGACGCGTAGGTATTGGCAGATGTGAATTTGCAGGATGCCTTTTATATAACGACGTGCTTTTAACTGCAGACGATGTGAAAGAAGAAACTGTAGTTGCTAAAAAGGAAGTTACTCTTCCCCGTACATACGGCGGACTTTATCCATATAAGCTATTATTTGAAATTGTAAAGAAAGATGATATAAATCTTTTCCGCTGCCGCCTGTCAGGAGGAGCTTCCTCCTGCCCGAAAGACAGACCTGCAAATAAAGGTCAGTACGGCGTTATGCACGACGACCTTAATGACGTGTACATCCGTCTTATGAAAGGCAAAAGCAGCGTTACACTTTATCTTAAAAACGGCAATCTTCATACCGTTGACCCGCACGTTCACTGGCAGTATATCTGCGATTATTTCGGAATTACCGAATTCCCGGTTAAAAAGGAATTTGCCATTTCCGACCTTTTCGCATCAAAGGATATTAAAATTGCTATCGGTGTATCCTACTGGAATTCCGGCGGCTATCACATGCAGGCAAGAAATAATGTTGAAATGATTTATGATACAGACGGGAACCTTCTGTATAACGGCGGCAAGCTTACCGAGAATTCCTACGAATTTTTATCCCCTGCCGATAAACAGGTTATTTCAAAAGTGCCTGCAGATTTGCCCGAATATGACAACGTTGTTGAACATCTTAAAAATAACCACTACTTTATGCCGGGTGAAAGAATTAAAATTACACTTCGCATAAGAACTGCAACGCCGTTTGACGAAATATCGGTTAAACCGCATCTTCTTGATGTGTATTCAAGCATGATTGAACAGCATATTTCAGTTGAGTCTTCCGTTGTTGAAACAAACTTCCTCGGCACTGATTTGAACGTATACGATTACAGTGTTGCACTTATTCCGCTTGAACCGAAGCTTTACAAGCTTGCTTTTGAAGTGTTTGAAGGCGACAGTGTTATAAAAGAAACAGATGTAACCTTTGAAGTTGTATCCTCGGATGTTCCTGCACCGATTTTAAGCGGACTTCCGTTTATGTACTCAACTCCGAACGAAATAAACTTCCTTGACAGGGATGCATTTGATATGTATTCTCCCGAAGTAAGCGGAAATTTTGAACACTATTTCGCTTGCAGTGCATTCACACCGCAGATAGGAATTGACAAACAGATTTACAGAATAAACAAAGAGCTCGGTAGAAAATGGTTTATGTGGCTTACTGACCGTACTCAGGCAGACTGGGCGGATTATGAAAAATATATTGACGGTATTAAAAACTGCGACTATATGTCCTATTTTTACATTAAATCCCACCGTGACGATATGTTCAGAATTCAGGTATACAATCTGCCGCATATCAAAGAAGAGCTTGTGGAATTCTTTGAAAAATATCCCGAATATGGCAAGGAATTCACATTTACTCTTGATGATGAATTCACAAATGCCGACCTTGCAAAGCTTCTTAATATGTGCGGACATACATGGCTTAAATTCCACGACGGAAAGAATATGCAGCGCATTGCCGACCAGAACGAAATCTTTGAAAAAATCAATCCCGATATCAAACGTGCATCCTATGGTCCTTTCCCACCGTATGCAACACCGCACGGCTCATACAATATGCTGAAATATGTCGGTCTTGATGTTGATAAAGACCTTTCCGAATTCTACAAAGGCTGGTATCAGTTTGAGGATTATCCGTCCTCCTGTGCATATTATGCATTCCGAGGCGCATTTGCAATGATGAGCATGAAGCTCCACAACCCAAAACTGAAATACTACCCTGAAATGTATATTGACAGAAAGCGTTGCTGTGCAGACGGACTTGTTGCATATGCACGTCCGCCATTTGGCTCAGACTTTAATTTCCCGCCGTATTATCATGCAACACAGGCTTTTGAATATGTTTATTCAACTGCATATAAAAAGGCTGACGGTACATATGACTACTGGCGTGACTACGGATTCATGATGCGTGATACATATAACGAGTATATTGAGGATTTTGTAAAGCGCTGGAAACATGTAAACATATACAACCCTGCAAAACCGCTTAAAACCCTTGCTTTTGTTACAGATTACAATCCTGATGATGACCACTATGAGCTGCAGTATCAGGACAGATATAACTGGAATCTGTTCTATAACAAAAGCGAATGCACACAGAGCTTTATCAACTCCGTTGCAAGAAAAGCGGGTTACGGCGCAGGTTTTGCACTTAAAAACGATACAATCAAAACTCTTACACCTGATGAAACAAACGTGCTTATCCTTGCATCACTTAAAAATGTGGATAGCGAAACACTTTCGCATATCAGAAAGCTTTATGATAACGGCGTAAGCCTTATTGCAACAAGTGATGTTGACGGTCTTGAAGATATTTTTGGTGTTAAGAAATGCCCGAAAACCGTTCATACAGATACACTTTATTACAGCGGCAGCGAGGAAAATATCTATCCGCTTGATGTTGAGTATACTTATGAAGCAAATGGTGCCGAAGTTGTAGTATCTGCAAATGAGGGTGCTCCTGCAATTCTTAAAAACGGCAGAGCAGTACTTATCAATGCACCTGCATCAATGCTTGGTGTTGACTGGTACTACGAGCAGGTACAGTTCGGCAGAGAAAACATAAGCGCGCTTTTGCACGAAGCTATGGAAGCTGTGCTTAATGACATTACAGATACTCCCGTTAAAGCAAACGGATGCGGACTTAGTGCAGTTACAACAAAAGAGGGTAAAACCGTTCTTGTGCTGTTTAACTACACACCGTATCATATGGAACATTTACCTTCCGAGGTTACTGTTGACATCAATATCCCCAGTGTTAAAGATATTGTTTGCGACGATGCAAACTTCATTAAATTCACAAAAGACGGATGTATTTACAAGCTTAAAGCAACACTTCCGCCGAGAAGCACTGCAGTTATTGAACTTATATAAAATGGTAAAGCCGGAGCAAAGACTTCGGCTTTTTTCTTTTAACCTATTGATAATAGTTAAATAATGTGGTAAAATATGCTTATATTATAGATTTACAAAGGAGTAACAGTATATGAATATCATCATTGTAGGATGTGGAAAAGTTGGCGGCACAATAGCCGAACAGCTTGCAAGCGAAAATCATGATATTGTTATTGTAGATAATGATGCCGAAAGACTGCATCAGGTTGGAGATATGCTTGATGTAATGTGTGTTCTCGGTAATGGCGGAAGTGCCACCGTTCTTGAAGAAGCCGGCGCAAAGTCCTGCGACCTTCTTATTGCCGTAACACTGTCTGACGAGCTTAATCTTCTTACATGTCTTATTGCAAAAAAACTTGGTGCGGCAAACACTATTGCCCGTGTACGCAACCCCGTTTATGCAGACGGAATTCATCTTGTTAAGGATGACCTTGGACTCAGTATGATAATCAATCCCGAACTTGCGGCAGCAAGTGAAATTTCAAGAACACTCCGTTTCCCGTCGGCAATCAAGGTTGAAACCTTTGCAAAAAGCAGAGTTGAAGTTATTAACTTCCGTATTGCACCGGGCAACGTTCTTTGCGGCGTTAAAATCGAGAATTTAAAGGGAACTGTCAAGTCCGATATTTTCATATGTGCAATACAGCGCGGCAACGACGTATTTATTCCTAATGGTTCTACCGAGCTTATGGCAAATGATGTTATCTCATTTCTTGCTTCTCCGGCCAGTGCCCACGAATTTTTCAAGAAGATAGGTGCTTCTTCCCACAAAATAAGGGATATGATAATCATAGGCGGCGGCAGACTTACTTACTATCTTACAAAAATGCTGCTTCAGGTTGGTATCCGTGTTAAAATAATTGAAGAAAATATAGATAGATGTGAAGAGCTTTCCGAGCTTCTGCCAAATGCAATGATAATTCACGGCGATGGAACCGACAATGAGCTTCTTCACGAAGAAGGAATTGAAGAGGCTGATGCTGTTGCAACCCTTACGGGACTTGACGAACAGAACGTAATTATGTCTCTCTATGCCTCAAAGCATACACCGAACGCAAAAATATTTACAAAAATCAAACATTTTGATTTTGATGATATGCTTAAATCAATGGATATCGGTAGTGTTATTTATCCAAAATATATCACAGCTGACCATATAATCAAATATGTTCGTGTAATGCAGAATTCCATAGGAAGTAATGTTGAAACCCTGCATCATATAATTGACGATAAGGTTGAAGTTCTTGAATTTCGTATTCGCGAGGAGTCCGAAATGTTGGGCATTCCCATTGAACAGCTTAAAATCCGTTCAGGCGTTCTTATTGCCTGCATAAGTCGCGGCGGCAAAGGATTTATTCCGGGCGGTAAAGATACTATCGAATTTGGTGATACTGTTATAATAGTAACAACAAACAAAGGACTTTACGATATTGAAAACATATTAAGTCTTCATCCCGCCCACCCTGACACCGTATAGGAGAGCAGAATATGAATTATAAACTACTTCTTAAAATAAACGGAAAGCTTTTGATGCTTGAAGCAGCATTTATGCTGCTTCCCGTTATAACAGCACTGATTTACCGTGAATCTTCCGGTCTTGCTTTTTTGCCGGTAATTGCACTGCTCCTGCTAATAGGATTTCCGCTCAGCAGGCTCACTCCCAAGCGGAACGAAATGTATGCAAGAGAGGGGCTTGCCATTGTATCCACATCGTGGATACTTATGAGTCTTGCAGGTGCCCTGCCATTTTATATAAGCCGCGAAATTCCGGTATTTATAGATGCTTTTTTTGAAACCGCGTCCGGCTTTACAACAACCGGTGCAAGCATTCTTGATAATGTAGAGGCATTAAGTCACTCCATGCTTTTCTGGCGCAGCTTTACGCACTGGGTAGGTGGAATGGGGGTTCTTGTGTTTATTCTTGCAATTGCACCTCTTGCCGGCAGCTATACAGTAAATCTTATGCGTGCAGAAAGCCCCGGACCACGGGTTGAAAAAGTAACGCCGAAAATCGGGTCAACAGCAAAACTCTTGTATCTGATATACGCTTCTCTTACACTGCTTCAGTTTGTTCTTATGTGTGCAGGCGGTATGCCGGTTTTTGACTCGCTTCTTACTGCTTTCGGTACTGCCGGAACCGGTGGATTTGGCGTAAAAAACTCAAGCATTGCTGACTACGGCACTTACATCCAGAGTGTGATAACAGTATTTATGCTTTTATACGGTATAAACTTCAGCATATACTATATGATACTTTTGAAAAAGATTAAACCTGTATTTAAAAACGAAGAATTACGTATGTATCTCGGTGTGGTTGCAGCGGCAATAATTCTTATTACCGCAAATGTTGCCGACAGGTTTGAATCCCTGTATGAAGCATTTCACCATTCGGCATTTCAGGTTGCATCCATAATTTCAACAACCGGTTTTTCAACCGTGAGCTTTGATGCATGGCCATCGTTTTCAAAATCCATTCTTGTACTGCTTATGCTTTTCGGTGCATCGGCAGGAAGTACCGGTGGCGGTATAAAAATTTCGCGTATACTTATTATGCTTAAATACATCGGCAGAGAAGCCGTAAGGCTTATTCATCCGCGAAAAGTAAACACCATTACGGTAGACGGTCACAAGGTTGAACACGACATGCTTAAAAACATATTCCTTTTTATTATGTGTTATGCCGGCCTGCTTATACTGTCAGTGCTTATAATATCACTTGACGGATATGGTTTTACAACAAATGTTACTGCAACAATATCGGCACTCAGCAATATAGGCCCCTATTTTGATGCAATAAACGATGCGTGGAATTTCTCATCATTTTCTGCCCTTTCCAAACTTGTACTTACATTGGATATGATTTTTGGAAGACTTGAAATACTACCGGTACTGATATTATTCGTTCCGGACACATGGAGAAGAAAATAGTAAGGTAAAATAAAAATGCGCAGATCGCACAAAGACAATAATTGTTATATCCGACATTAGTGTGATAACTTTTGAATTTCAAAAAAGGAAGACACTTCCCATGCAAAAGCTGTGTGAAGTGTCTTTTTATTTGTGTCTTTGTGCTATAAACAACCCTCACCTCTCGACGTACTTATGTACGCCTTCGGGCATGGTAAAGCAATAAATTGCTTTACTTCGGTTTGTTCATTCTGCATCATTTTCTTTTACCTTTATTGGTACGACTTATGCTTTTGGAATTAATATCTGCATACCTTCCGTAAGAATTTCGCCGTCGATGTTATTCAGTTTACGGATATATTCTTCCTTGGTGTGATAGCGTTTTGCAATATCCCACAGGGTGTCGCCTTTCTGGATGAAATAAAGCACAATTGACGGACCTTTCCCGTGTTCAAACTCTTCTTCAGAAATATCCGATATCACACTAACCGTATTTTTGCTAAATGTTGCCGCGTTTACCATGAGCACCATACGCAGTTCAATTTCCCCTGCGGCATTAAGATTATAGCTGATATGATTTACCGTCATTTTGCTGCGCACCTTATCCCCCGCGGAAGCGCCCGGTGCATCAAGCGTTACCGAAAACGGTACTTCCGCTTTAAGATTATAAACCGGACTGTCTTCTTTTGGTGATATATAAAGAATATATGTATCAATAATACCTTCAAGCACGATTTTGCCATCTTGCGCCGTAGCAGATGAAATATACGGTTTTGCAACCACATTATATATATGACTTATGGGCGGCAGGTCTTCTTCCGGCATTACATTTTCTTTAATTGTATGCGAGATTTCAACGCTGCTTGTCAGGCTGTCTACTTCAATATTATTGCTGTTTATATTCAGCTTTTTTGATGTGGAATACACATCTGCAATTACATCTTCGGAAACTTTTTCATCTGATGATATACTGACGCCCAGCTTTATATCACAATCCAGGGTGCGCAAATCACCGTCCGCATCCGGAATTGCATTTACATTACTTTTAATTACATGAAAATCAATGTTATTGTAATTATCTTCCGAAATACCCTGCGCATCAAGAATTTCAGTAAACGGCATACAGTTTTCTACAAATGTTGCCATTCCGTCACCTTCGGAAATATAAAGACTGCAAATGGACAGTTCGCCTTTAGCAACAATTTTTCCTGCAATGACTTTAATTTCTTTATTGCGAAGCGCAACGTCGGATTTCAGCAGAGTTTCAATTGTCGGTTTTCCCTGCGGAATGGAAAGCTCATCCGTTAATTTTATTTCGTCATTTTTCTGAAGCACACGGCAAAGACCCGAAAGCTTTTCTTTTTTCATCATAACGCCCTCTCCCTCCAGTTCGGACGGAATGCTAAGCGGCAGTTTTTCCATCATTTGCATATCTATCCCTACAACAGCTTTAATATTTATTTTTCTGCTGTTGATAAGATTAAATTCAAGATGCTCAATATCTGCGGCAGCATCCATAAACATTCCGTTTTTTGCAAGCGGATGACTTTCGTTGTCCGTAAAATCTGCCGATGCAGACAGACTGCATACTCCTTTTGCACTTTCCGGAACATATAAAACCGTAAAGTCAACCCTGCCCCCTATGCTGTAGCCGCCATCTGTCACTTCTTTTTTATTTAAGGCCACAACAGCATCTGTCTGCAGAATTTTCAGCAAATCAGGTTTTACATCCGGAACGATAATGTCACATTCAACAACAACGGATGAGCTTGTTTCCGCTGCCGTTTTGTTAAGAACTATATCTCTTTTTTTCATGTCCATATTTAATACCTCCGCCTTTTTATCTCTTGTTAAAAAGATATGCCAGAGGTTTGCAATATATGCAACTTTTATGATAACCCAGTAAATAAAAAAAGTAACCGCCATTAAATAAAACAGTAAAAACAGATGCAAAGATATCTCCTCCCACTGTATTATATGCAGAATAAACCGCCGGTGCTATTACATATACATATATAAAAAACCTTTTGGAGATAAAAATGAAAAAATATTTGTTTTGTCACATAATTTGTATTATTCTTGTTTTTATAATTCCTCTTATTGTAATTTCAGCCGGGCATTTTGTTTTTCCTGCGACTCTTACAGAATATAAACCAAAGCTTTCACTTAAGACCGTAACCGTTTATAATCCTGAAACGGACAAGGTTATGGAAATGGACCTTGAAGAATATTTATGTGGTGTTATTTCGGCCGAAATGCCGGCATCTTTCCCGTATGAAGCGCTGAAAGCGCAGGCGGTTGCCGCACGTACATACATTGTAAAGCGGTGTGAAAATTCTGCGCCATCAGATGCTCACAAGGGTGCCATGATGTGCACATCCTCATCGCACTGCAATGCATGGCTTTCCAAAGAGGACCGTATGGCAAAATGGGATAAAGATAGTGCGCAGTCAAACTGGAACAAAATTGTTTCTGCCGTAAGTGATACTTCCGGCGAAATAATGACGTACGACGGAGCACCGATAACAGCTGTTTTTTATGCCATTTCCTCAGGTAAAACCGAAAACG
>JAFVVU010000198.1 GCA_017502065.1 Clostridia bacterium
AAGCATTGGAAAAAGAGCAATAAGCTGTAGGCACTGGCGAAGCACGTTGGGAATATCACCCTCGTTTGCTTTGTCATCGTAAGGATAGAGAGTAAGTACACTGCGGGCAAGAGTATTCATCATATCCGGACTTGGTGCTTTCATTATAATATCTCTTACGAACGAAGAGGGAAGAGTGCTTCTGTAATAAGAAAGCAGAGCTTTGAAATTATCCAGTTCATCTTTTGTCGGCAGATTACCGAATAAAAGGAGATATGTGGTTTCTTCAAACCCAAAACGGTTTTCGGAAGCAAAACCGCCTACAATATCCTCTATATTTATTCCCCTGTAAAACAGCTCACCTTCGCAGGAAACCTGCTTTCCATCAACTGTTTTAGATGACTGAATTTCTGAAATTTCGGTAAGACCTGTTAAAACTCCTTTGCCGTTTATATCGCGAAGCCCACGGTTTACTTTATGTTCTACGTAAAGCGCGGGGTCGATATTGCTGTTTTCGGTACATAATTTAGCCAGGGCATCAACTTCTGCATTTACATTAAGAATGTTTTCTGCCATAAATCTGTACTCCTTTTTAATTAAAACAGTCCGGGGATATTCATTCCACCGGTGATTTTGCTCATCTGCGACTGGGCTGCGGAATCAACCTTTGCAAGTGCGTCGTTAACTGCAACCATGATAAGGTCTTCAAGCATTTCAACATCATCCGGATCAACCGCTTCCGGTTTGATGGAGATTGATGTTATTACTTTTTTTCCTGTAACTTTAACGGTTACCATTCCGCCGCCGGCAGAGGCTTCAATTTCCTGTTCTTCAAGTTCCTGCTGCATTTTCATCATATCTTGCTGCATTTTCTGAGCCTGTTTGATCATATTGTTCATATTTCCGCCGGCACCACCGGGGAAACCGCCAAATTTTTTTGCCATTTTCTTTTCCTCCTGTTCAGTCGTGTATGTTAATAAAATCAAAGTCCTTGATTTTATCTATAAGCTTTTCGTTTTGTTTATCCGTTACATTAAGTTCAAACTCAATTTTTTTCGGGCTTGTGCCACAAACTGTTTCAACTCCGTTTGCGATTGTTTCCTTGAAATGATTGTTTCCGGATAAAAAGTTTACTGAATTGGCTCCGGCTTCACTGTTTGCAATGAGAAGAAGAACATCACCCTCGCCGGCAGGTTTAAGACCTTTAAGGAAACCGACAATACCGGGGTTTTTGGATTTTATTGCATCAAGAATTTCTTCCCACTTATCTTTGTATTTGCCTTTGAACTCAATTTCTTTCTTTGTGTGCGGTTTTTCTTCCGGCACGGGAGCAGCTGCCGCCGGTGCGGGAGATGCCGCTACTGATACTTTGATGCCGTCCTGAAGCTGCTTTTCAATTTGTGCCATACGGTCTGCCATTGCTTCGGCACTGTTATCGAAAACGGGCATACAAAGTTTTATTACGCCAAGCTCAAGCGATACTCTTGGTGATGCGGCAAATTTTACCGCGTTTGCTGTTTCCGAAAGGACTTTGATACAGTTCAGAATCTTTTCGGGAGTAAAGTTTTCGCAAAGAGCAAGCATTTTTTCAATATCTTCTTTAGATGCTTCGACAGTGGTTTTATTATCTGACGAAAGCTTAAGAAGCATAAGGTTACGTGCGGATTTCATAAGCGCATTTGTTATCTGAAGCGGTGTTTTTCCGCCCATAACACCTTCACCGATGAGTTTCATTGCAGAAGATGCATCAGAATTTGCTATATTTTCAAGTATCCCGAGGCTGAGTTTATTATCAGCTATACCGAGGATATTTACGGCATCATTATAAGTTATATGTTCTTGGGAAAATGCGATACATCTGTCAAGAATGCTGATTGCATCACGCATTGAACCTTCCGCCGCCGATGAAAGAAGCATAAGCGCATCGGGGTCAACCTTTGTGCCGTCAGCAAGTGCGATTTCGTTCAGACGTTCAGCAATATCTGCATTCGTGATACTGCGGAAATCAAACCGCTGGCAACGGGAAAGGATTGTTTGCGGAAGCTTTTGAACCTCGGTTGTTGCGAGGATAAAAATAACGTGTGCAGGCGGTTCTTCAAGAGTTTTTAAAAGTGCATTAAACGCACCCGAAGAAAGCATATGCACTTCGTCTATGATATAAACTTTATATTTAACTGCGGATGCAGTGTAAACAACATCGTCACGTAAATCCCTGATATTATCAACGCCGTTGTTGGAAGCAGCGTCAATTTCAACAACATCAAGAATACTTCCGTCAAGAATACCTTTGCAGCTGCTGCATTCATTACAGGGGTTTCCGTCTTTATTATCAAGACAGTTTACTGCACGGCTTAAGATTTTTGCGATTGAGGTTTTACCTGTACCTCTTATGCCTGTAAATAAATAAGCGTGAGAAGTTCTTCCCGAAAGGATTTCATTTTTCAGGGTTGTTGTTATATGACCCTGACCCACAACATCTTCAAATGTGAGCGGACGCCATTTTCTGTATAGTGCCTGATATGCCAAAACTTCTCACCTCCATAATATGTATAATAAAAGCCGTACACCTTTAAATCGTATTAAAAATGTGCTCGTACCATAAGCATAAACTCCGACCAGGCACCCTTGCGGCACATACAAAAATCCGCTTATCGCTGCTTGGTTCCCCACCTGACGAGGTTC
>JAFVVU010000199.1 GCA_017502065.1 Clostridia bacterium
AACGCAGAAGTATGTTTCTTTTGCATCGGTTTATGATTCTCTTACAGATGATGTTGATTATAAAAAACGCCTTAAATATATTAAATCACTTTTCAAGCTTTACGGAGCAAAACCAAACCTTGTGCTTGACCTTGCCTGCGGTACGGGAACAATGACAACACTTATGGCAAAAGACGGGTTTGATATGATTGGCGTTGACCTGTCGGCAGAAATGCTTGACGTTGCAAAAGCAAAGGCTGATAAGGAAAATTTAAATATTCTTTACCTCAATCAGCCGATGGAAGAGTTTGAACTTTACGGCACAGTTGATGCCGCGCTTTGTCTTCTTGACGGACTTAATTATCTGCCTGAATACGAAATGCTGGTTGATACGTTCAAACTTGTACGTAATTATCTCAATCCGGGCGGCCTTTTTGTGTTTGATATAAACACAAAACACAAGCTCAAAAACGTACTTGCAGGAAATGTATTTTGCGGAAGCGCACCGGGCGTTTATTACACCTGGGAAAACGCATACGATCCCGAAGAAGATATTTGTGAATTCACACTTGAATTCTTTATAAAAGACGGTGAAAAATATTCACGTCATACAGAATATCATTATGAAAAGGCATACACACTTGCGCAGATAAAAAAGGCGCTTAAAACAGCAGGTTTTGAAAGTGTTGATACCTACGATGACCTGACATTCCTGCCGCCGCATAAGACAAGCGAAAAAGTATTCTTTGTTGCAAAATAAAAGGAGGGAAACTGCCGTGAATAATTTACTTACGCATATTTCCGAAAATTTTTCTTCTTTGAGTAAAGGGCATAAAAAAATTGCCACTTATGTAACCGAAAACACCAACAAAGCCGCATGTATGACCGCCGGCAAGCTTGCATCGGCAGTCGGCACAAGCGAAGCTACCGTTATCCGTTTTGTTTCAAAACTCGGCTTCTCGGGATACGCTGAATTCCAGAAAAAAATGCAGGAGGTTTTAAGAGGAAAGCTTAACAACCTGCAGCGTATGGAGGTTGCATTTGAACGTATAGGCAATTCTGATTTACTCCGTAATGTAATGCACTCCGACGTCGAAAACATAAAACAAACCCTTGAACATATAAACAAAGAAGAGTTTGACAAGGTTGCCGATGTTATTGCAAATGCAAAAAACATTTACATACTCGGTGTCCGTTCATCTTCCGCACTGGCAAGCTTTTTAGGATATTATCTTGCTCTGTTTTTCGATAATGTTCATCTTGTTAATGCCAATGCCGCAAGCGAGATTTTTGAGCAGATTATGCGAATCGGACCTGATGATGCAATAATTGTAATCAGTTATCCGAGATATTCAAGCCGAAGCGTAAAAGCGGCAGAATTTGCAAAAGATAAAGGCAGTACCGTTATTGCATTTACGGATTCCATGTCATCACCTATTGTAAAATATTCCGCTCATCAGCTTATTGCAAAAAGTGAAATGGCATATTTTGTGGATTCGTTTGTTGCACCGTTTTCGCTTGCAAATGCACTGATTGTATCGCTTGGACTTAAAAAACGAAACGAAGTTTATAAAAACTTTGAGTATCTTGAAAATATATGGGAAGAATATCAGGTATACGAAAAAATGTAAATAAAGGGGATGTAAAAAAAGTCCAGAGCGCAAAAAGGCGATAATAATACATATTGCAGACAGTACATAATTGTCAAAATGTA
>JAFVVU010000200.1 GCA_017502065.1 Clostridia bacterium
AGGTTGTTTCAATAGAAGAAAAACCGGCACAGCCAAAATCAAATTATGCTGTTCCGGGGCTGTATTTCTATGATAACCGTGTTATAGAAATTGCCAAAAATGTAAAACCATCTGCAAGAGGCGAGCTTGAAATAACAGCGGTAAACAATGCATATCTTGAAATGGGCGAACTTTCCGTTTCGCTTATGTCAAGAGGTATGGCATGGCTTGATACAGGTACTCCGGCAGGAATGATAAAGGCAAGCGAATTTGTTCAGACTGTTCAGGAAATGCAGGGCTTTTACATATCTTGTCTTGAAGAAATTGCATGGCGTCGCGGATTTATTGACGATGCACAGCTTAAAAAACTCGGTGAAGAACTTAAAATGACAGATTACGGTCAGTATCTGCTTAATTTACTGGAGGATTAAACTATGAAAATTTTAGTAACAGGCGGTGCCGGATTTATCGGCAGCAACTTTGTTCATCATATGACAAAAAATATCCGGACTATAAAATAATTGTTCTTGATAAGCTTACCTATGCCGGTAACCTTGAAAATCTTGAGCCGGTAATGGATAAAATCAAGTTTGTGAAAGCAGACATTGCGGATAGAAAAGCGGTTTTTGAGCTTTTTGAAACAGAAAACCCCGATGTGGTGGTTAACTTTGCGGCGGAAAGCCATGTTGACCGTTCAATTGAAAATCCGGAGGTTTTCCTTGTAACAAACATTCTTGGTACACAGGTGCTGATGGATGCGTGCCGTAAATATGGTATACAGAGATACCATCAGGTATCTACTGACGAAGTATACGGGGATTTGCCGCTTGACAGACCGGACCTTTTCTTCACAGAAGAAACACCGATACATACATCAAGTCCGTACAGTGCAAGCAAAGCAAGTGCTGACCTTCTTGTTCAGGCATATAACAGAACATTCGGACTTCCGGCAACAATTTCAAGATGTTCCAATAACTACGGTCCGTATCATTTCCCCGAAAAGCTTATTCCGCTTATGATTGCAAATGCTCTTAACAATAAATCCCTTCCGGTATACGGAAACGGACTTAATGTGCGTGACTGGCTTTATGTTGAAGACCATTGTAAAGCAATTGACCTTATCATACATAAAGGTAAGGTTGGCGAGGTATATAACATCGGCGGACACAACGAAAAAACAAATATAGATATTGTAAAAACAATACTTAAAATTCTGGACAAACCCGAAAGTCTTATAACATATGTAACCGACAGAAAAGGTCATGATATGCGCTATGCAATTGACCCGACAAAAATTCACACTGAACTTGGATGGCTTCCGGAAACAATGTTCGCTGATGGTATTGTAAAAACAGTAAACTGGTATCTTGAAAACAAATCCTGGTGGGAAAAGATAATCAGCGGCGAATACACAAAGTACTATGAAGAAATGTACGGTAACAGGGAGGAACTGAAATGAGTATGTTCAAAAATAAAACTCTGCTTATAACAGGTGGAACAGGAAGCTTCGGAAATGCGGTTTTAAACCGTTTTCTCGAAACAGATATAGGTGAAATCCGCATTTTCTCCCGTGACGAGAAAAAACAGGACGATATGCGCCACGAATTTCAGCAGAAAATGCCTGAAGTTGCCGGTAAAATAAAGTTTTTCATCGGTGACGTTCGTGACATTGCAAGTGTTAAAAATGCAATGCACGGGGTTGATTATATCTTCCATGCGGCAGCTTTAAAGCAGGTGCCGTCTTGTGAATTTTTCCCGATTGAAGCGGTAAAAACCAACGTTCTCGGAACAGAAAACGTTCTTACTGCAGCAGTTGAAGCGGGAGTTAAAAACGTGGTATGTCTTTCAACAGACAAAGCAGCATACCCCGTAAATGCAATGGGAACATCAAAAGCAATGATGGAAAAGGTTGTTGTTGCAAAATCACGTAATGTTGATCCGAAAAAAACAACAATCAGCTGTACACGTTACGGTAACGTAATGTGCAGCCGCGGCAGCGTTATTCCGCTTTGGATTGAACAGATAAGAGCAGGAAAACCAATCACAGTAACTGAAACTTCAATGACAAGATTTATAATGTCACTTGAAGAAGCGGTTGACCTTGTGCTTTTCGCATTTTCAAACGCTGAAAACGGCGATATTATGGTACAGAAAGCTCCTGCCTGCACAATCGAAGTGCTTGCAAAAGCGGTAAAAGAACTGTTTGATAAAGAAAATAAATCCGAAATTAAAGTAATCGGTATACGTCACGGCGAAAAAATGTATGAAACACTTCTTACAAACGAAGAATGTGCCGGTGCAATAGACATGGGTAATTTTTACCGTGTGCCTGCAGACAAACGTGACCTTAACTACGATAAATACTTTAAAGAAGGTAATGTTGAAAGAGTTAATCTTTCGGTATTTAATTCCAATAACACAGCTCTTCTTACAGTTGAAGAGGTAAAAGAAAAATTGCTTGAACTTTCATATATCAGAAACGAACTTGGCATTGAATAAAGGATGAAATAAATGAGTAAGGATATCAGATATTTACTTGACATAGTTAAATATGCGCTCGGTGGAGAAAAGTGTGACGTGCCTGCCGATACGGACTGGAAAGAAATTGTGAGAATAGCAAATAACCAGGGCCTTATAGGAATGGTAACTCATGTTATCGGCGAGACAGATGCTCCCGATATGGTTAAAGAATTTCTTGAAGCGCACCGAATGAAAATGGTGTTTAAAGAAACCAATCAGGACGCACTTGTTGGCGGACTTCTTGCGGATTTTGAAGCTGCAGGAATAAAAGCAATGCCGATGAAAGGATATATACTTAAAAATCTTTATCCCGCATCTGAAATGCGCGAAATGGTGGATGTTGATATTCTTATTGATACGGCTCAGTATGAGCAAATAAAGCCTGTAATGGAGAAAAACGGCTTTGCATTTGATAAAGAAAGTGCACATGAATATGTGTTTATTCGACTTCCTGCCGTTGCAGTTGAACTGCATAAATCAATTGTTCCGAACTATAACAGCGAGCTCTACAGCTATTATGGTGACGGCTGGAGGCTTGCAAAGAAAAAAGCGGGATACGAAAACATATATGAAATGTCAAAAGAAGATTTTTACATATATACTGTAGTTCACTCTGCAAAGCATTATATCGGCTCGGGAATAGGAATGCGCCACGTAGTTGATATGTGGGTGCTTAAAAATGCTTATATGCCCGATATGGACAAGGCATATCTTGAGGCGGAACTTGAAAAGCTTGGTCTTACTAAATTCAATAAAATGATGTGCGACCTTGCGGATGTGTGGTTCGGTAGCGGTGAAATGTACGATGAGCTTAAATATATGGAAGAATTTATTCTTGGAGGTGGAGTTCTCGGCACAAAAGAAAGGGCAAATGCCGCGGAAATCTATCGTAATTCTGTAGAAAAGAGTTATGCTGAGGTAAAAAAAGCAAATATTATAGAACTTATTTTCCCGAAACCGTCAGCACTTAAAGAAAAATACAAAATACTTAAAAAGGCTCCGTTTTTATACCCGTTTGCGATTGTATGGCGTGGTATTGCGGCAGTATTTGCAAAAAAAGTGACACAGGAAATCAATAACAGAACTGTAGATTCGAAAGAAATTGACGATTTTGCAATGCACTGCGAAATTGCAGGTCTGCGCAAAACATTGTAGGAGGGCGTTTATGAAAATACTTGTAACCGGTGCAAAAGGATTTGTG
>JAFVVU010000016.1 GCA_017502065.1 Clostridia bacterium
GCAAAAGCTGTTAACGCCGGCGGTGTTGCAGTTTCTGCTCTTGAAATGGCACAGAACTCAATGAGATACAGCTGGAGCGCTGAAGAAGTTGATGAAAAACTTAAAGGCATTATGGCTAACATCCACAGAGTATCTGTTGAAGCAGCTGAAGAATATGGCCTCGGTTATGACCTTGTTGCAGGTGCTAACATTGCAGGTTTCAAAAAAGTTGCTGACGCTATGAAAGCTCAGGGCGTTGTATAATAATTACGGGCGTGATAAATGCGCTTAACCACACAAAGCGAGATTAGTATAAAAACTTTCTCTAATCTGTTAGTTTTGTATAAATTATGAAAGGAGTTGCGAAAAGCAACTCCTTTTTTAATTCTTTTAATGAATTGCCTGCGGCATGAATTGAAATCATAGATTTCATGAAATGTACCTGCGGTACATGAATTGTGCTGGCGCACATTAAAAGATAGTGTAAAGCATCATTTCTCCCGCCCTTACATATGCAAAATAAAAAGGTCCGCAGGAAGTTTCCTGCGGACCTTTATGTATTTATTTTGAATTTAAGAAATCAACCAGATCGCCGACTGTTTTTATTGCTTCAATATCATCATCGGTGATTTCAACCTCAAACTCATCCTCAATTGTCATTGCAAGGTCAACAAGGTCAAGAGAATCCGCACCAAGTGATTCACGGATATCAGTATCCGCTGTTACCATGCTTTCTTCAACATCAAGCTGTTCCATAATTATATTTTTTACTTTATCAAACATTTTTATGTCTCCTTTTTATGAAATTCACTATATATTATAATTGCAGATGCGCCGATTGTCAATAAGTCGACAAATTTTTTTGCACACCAAATGTGGTTTTTTCGGCATTTTTACTGCAAAAATGCTTTGACAACGGCAGTTTTTAATGGTATAATTAATATGTAAACTAATCGTTTTGGGGGTCTTTTTATGTATAGCATAGGAGACAGAATAGTTTATCCCATGCATGGTGCCGGGATAATCGAAGCAATTGAAGAAAGAGAAGTCCTTGACGAGATTAATAAGTACTACATTTTGCGCATGCCTTACGACGATATGACGGTTATGTTACCTATCACCGGAGTTGCCGCAGACAGCATAAGAGACGTTATTTCTCCGGACGAAGCAGATAAGGTTATCAAACATTTTGATGACTTTTTTGAAGAGCTTAATTCCAATTGGAATAAACGTTACCGCGAAAATATTGCAAAAATCAAAAGCGGTAATATTTACGAGGTTGCCGGCGTTGTTAAAATGCTCCTTTTCAGAGATAAAACACGCGGTCTTTCCTCCGGCGAACGTAAAATGCTTACAAACGCCAAACAGATTCTTATAAGCGAGCTTGTTATTGCTAAAAATACATCGCAGGAAAAGATTGAAACTCTCCTTTCTGATATGGTTGACAAGTTCGTAGATAATTAAGCCGAGTGGAACCGAACACCACAAGGTTTAAAATCAAAAATTTTGCGTAATACTGCAGAAAATTCTGCAAATATACGCCGGGTATTATTCTTGAATTTTCTTTGTCTTCCATCAAAATTTAAAGATTTTAAACTCTTCGACCTTAAACGCAGGAAAATTTTATATAATTGGAATGCTTAAGGACGAAGCAAGGCTGACGCCTTGCAAGGACGACAAATTGCAAGAATAAAAATTTAACAAGTTTAAGGCTTATGGGGCTCGATTCCCCTCGGCTTATGAGGTGAGGCAATATGAAAGTTTATGCAGGAATTGTTGCAGGCGGAAACGGCAGCCGTATGGGCGCCGATATTCCAAAGCAGTACATCCCCCTCGCAGGAACGCCCATTCTTTTACATACCGTGCGTGCATTTGAAAAAATTGCCGACACGGTTTATGTTGCTTGTCACGAAAATTTTGTTGAATATACAAAAGAGCTTGTGGGCGAGTATGCCACTGTTATCCCCGGCGGCAAAACAAGAATGGAAAGCGTTAAAAATATTCTTGGGTGCATTTCCCCCGAAGATGACGATATTATCCTGACACACGACGGAGTTCGTCCGTTTGTTTCCGAAAGAATTATCAGGGAAAATATAAAAGAGGCAAAAAAGCACCTTGCCTGCGGAACATTTATTCCCGCAGTTGATACCATTTGCCTGTCGGAAGACGGCGCGGTTTTATCCGCAGTGCCGGACCGCGCTGCAATGTACAACGTGCAGACACCGCAGACGTTTAATATAAATTTACTTAAAGAATTACTTTTGTCCTGCAAGGATGCGGAAAAATTTACCGACCTTTGCGGACTTGCCGTTTATATGGGCAAAAAAGTCCATATGGTTCCGGGTGAAGATATTAATATAAAAATCACAACTCCGGCGGATATAAAGCTGGCGGAAGCAATCTTAAAAGGAGATGAAGGCGCGTGCGTATAGGCAACGGTTATGACGTTCATAAACTCACCGAAAACCGCAAGCTTATTTTAGGCGGTGTTGACATTCCTTATGAAAAAGGTCTTCTTGGCCATTCGGATGCCGATGTTCTTGTGCACGCGGTTATGGATGCACTACTCGGTGCGGCGGCACTTGGTGATATTGGTCAGCATTTCCCCGACAGTGATGATAAGTATAAAGGCATAAGCAGTCTGAAGCTGCTCGGTTTTGTAAAAGATTTACTCCACGAAAACGGATATGAAATTGTTAATATAGACAGCATTGTTGTGGCGCAGGCGCCAAAGCTTGCACCGCATATTCCGGAAATGAGAAAAAATATTGCGGATGTTCTTGAAATGGACGTTTCGGATATAAACGTTAAAGCCACAACAACGGAAAAACTTGGGTTTACAGGGCGAAAGGAAGGGATTTCATCCTACGCCGTTTGTATTATAAATAAAAGATAAGTCAAGGGGTTGAATTATAATGAAAATGTCAAAAGTGCTGATGCCGACTTTAAGAGAAGTTCCGGCGGAAGCGGAAATAAAAAGCCATCAGCTGATGCTTCGTGCAGGAATGATGAGAAAAGTTGCCGCAGGCGTCTATTCATACCTGCCGCTTGGTCTTAAAGTTCTTAAAAACGTTGAAAACATCATAAGAAAATCAATGTACTCTCACGATGCATGCGAGCTTCTTATGCCGGCAATTCTTCCTGCCGAAACATATCAGGTTTCCGGCAGATGGGATAAGTTCGGTCCGGAAATGTTCCGTATGAAAGACCGTAACAGCCGTGATTTCTGTCTTGGACCTACACATGAAGAAGTGTTTACTGACCTTGTTAAAGGCGAAATTCATTCATACAGAAGTCTTCCGATAACTCTTTATCAGATTCAGACAAAATATCGTGACGAACGTCGTCCGCGTTTCGGCGTTATGCGTAGCCGTGAATTTATCATGAAAGATGCATACAGCTTTGACAGAGATGCTGAAGGTCTTGATAAATCATATAAAAATATGTTTGATGCATACAATGAAATCTTCAACAATATGGGACTTGATTTTATTGTTGTTGATGCAGATTCCGGTGCAATGGGCGGTTCGGGAAGCCAGGAATTTATGGTTAAATCCGAAGTTGGTGAAGACACAATTGCATTCTGCGAATGCGGTTTTGCATCAAACATCGAAAAAGCGGCTTGTGTTCCGGAAGAAACTGCTTGCCCAGAAGGTGACCTTGCTGTAGAAAAAATCCACACACCGAACATCAAAACAATTGAAGACCTTACAAACGCTCTTAAGATTGATGAAAAGATGTTTGTTAAAACACTTATCTATAACGGCGACGGAAAAATTGTTGCAGTTATGCTCCGCGGCGACCGTGAGCTTAACGAAACAAAGCTTCAGAACTATCTCGGTTGCACAGAGCTTACAATGGCTGATTTTGCAACTGTTGAAGAAGTTACCGGCGCAAAGGTTGGTTTTGCAGGTCCTATCGGAATCAAATGTCCGGTTCTTATGGACAGCGAAGTTGCACTTATGAAAAACTACATCGTTGGTGCAAACGAAACCGACTATCATTATGTAAATGTAAATAAAGACCGCGACTTTACTCCTGATGATATTCTCGACCTCCGCACAATCGTGGACGGCGATAAATGTCCGAAATGCGGTAAACCGATTTCAACAGTTCAGGGTATCGAGGTTGGACATATATTCAAACTCGGCACAAAATATTCCGAAGCTCTCGGCTGCGGATATCTTGATGAAAACGGCAAGGACCAGCCTATGATTATGGGATGCTACGGTATCGGTGTTAACCGTTGTGTTGCCGCTGTTATTGAACAGCATTGCGACGAAAACGGCATCGTTTGGCCGATGAGCGTTGCTCCGTTCAAGGTTGAAATTGTTCCGGTTAACGTAAGCGACGAAGTTCAGATGAATATGGCAAACGAGCTTTATAATACTCTTACTGCAAAAGGTATTGACGTTCTTATGGACGACCGCGACGAACGTGCCGGCGTTAAATTCAAGGATGCTGACCTTATGGGCGCACCGATAAGAATTACCGTTGGTAAAGGCGCAAAAGACGGACTTGTTGAATACAAGCTCCGCGCAGGCGGTGACGTGCTCAACATGACACCGGACGAAGCTCTTGCAAACGTACTTGAATTAGTTAAATAAGAACCCGACCCGCCATCGCAATCAAAGATTGTGGGCAGGTACCCCGAAACCTTGTTGTGTTCCACAAGAATTTAAACAAGGCAGTTTTAAAAACTGCCTTGTTTTTTATGTATAAATATGGTATGATAAGATAAAATAGTGTTAAGGAGA
>JAFVVU010000201.1 GCA_017502065.1 Clostridia bacterium
AATTGATGTTGTAGGCTCGGAACCGCGGTATGTGTGATGACGTTTAAGCATCTCAAGGAATGTGCGGAGAAGCCAAACAGCAATATCATCCGCACGGTCATCGTCATTACCGTAACGCGGGAAATCACCTTCGGTTTCAAAATCCACAGCAATTCCGTCTTCATCACGGATAACCTTAACCTTTGCATATTTAATTGCGGAAAGGGAGTCAACAACATGTGAGAACCCAGCAATACCTGTTGCAAAGGTGCGGCGCAGATGTGTATCAATAAGCGCCATTTCGGCAGCTTCGTAATTGTATTTATCATGCATATACTGGATAACGTTAAGCGTATTTACATAAAGCTTTGTCAGCCAGTTCATCATTGCGATATATTTTTCAATAACCTCATCATAATCAAGGTATTCAGTTGTAATGGGACGAAGCTTCGGTGCAACCTGCTGACGGGTTTTTTCGTCAACACCACCATTTATTGCATAAAGAAGGCACTTTGCAAGGTTAGCTCTTGCTCCAAAGAACTGCATCTCTTTACCTGTCTGTGTTGCGGAAACGCAGCAACAGATAGAATAATCATCGCCCCATACGGGTTTCATAACATCATCGTTTTCATACTGAATTGAGCTTGTGCGGATTGAAATTTCAGCAGCATATTTCTTGAAATTATCCGGCAGCTTACTGGAATAAAGTACGGTAAGGTTAGGCTCCGGCGCAGGACCCATATTTTCAAGTGTGCGCAGGAAACGGAAATCGGTTTTTGTAACCATAGACCGTCCGTCAGTTCCCATTCCGGCAACTTCAAGTGTAGCCCATACGGGGTCGCCGCTGAAGAGCATGTTGTATGACGGAATTCTTGCAAACTTAACCATACGGAATTTCATTACAAGATGGTCAATAAGCTCCTGAGCTTCACTTTCGGTTAAAATACCTTTTTTAATATCACGTTCAATATAAATATCAAGGAATGTTGAAATTCTGCCAACGCTCATTGCGGCACCGTTCTGTGTTTTTATTGCGGCAAGATATCCGAAATAAAGCCACTGAGCAGCTTCACGTGCATTTGCCGCCGGTTTTGAAATGTCATATCCGTAGCTTGCGGCAAGAAATCTCATATCTTTAAGAGCTTCAATCTGCATTGAAACTTCTTCACGCAAACGGATAACATCATCAAGCATTGCGCCGCCGCCGATGTTTTCAAGGTCATATTCCTTTTCTTTTATCAGCGCACTGATTCCGTAAAGCGCAACCCTGCGGTAATCACCGACAATACGGCCTCTGCCGTATGTATCGGGAAGACCGGTTATAATTTTATTGTGACGTGCCTTTTTCATTTCGGGGGTATATGCATCAAAAACACCCTCGTTATGAGTACGCGCGTATTCGTTAAATATCTTATGAAGCTGTGGGTCGGGAGTATATCCGTATGTTTCGCAAGCCTTTTCTGCCATTTTTATACCGCCGAACGGCATAAACGCGCGTTTGAGAGGCTTGTCGGTCTGAAGCCCTACAATCTTTTCAAGTTCCTTTGTTCCTTCACCCATATATGCCGGATTATAGGCAATGATTGTGGAAACAACAGAGGTTTCCATATCAAGTACGCCGCCATTGGCACGTTCCTGTTTCTGCAAATCCTGCAAAATTCCCCAAAGCTTGTCTGTAGCTTCAGTCGGGCCTGCAAGGAACGAGCTGTCACCGTCATAAGGTGTGTAGTTGTTCTGTATAAAATCGCGGGTGTTGATTTCTTCTTTCCAGATACGTCCGGAAAAACCATCCCACTGGCTGAAATTAAGCATAAAATCTCACCTTTCTTCCCGCAAGAACTCAAACGTTTTATTTGCGGGCGAATAAAACGAGTATTTGAATATCTGCATACAGCAACGGTGTGCAGATAATAAATTTCCACTTTGATTTTAACATAGAAAAAGCTGTTTTGTCAATAATATAAAGCCGCTTTTTGCAAGTTTATATTTTAACAAATATATGCGCAAATGAACAAAATGAACAACTTGACTTTTTTTGCTCAAACGTGTAAAATGGATGTATAGCTAAAGGGGTGAAAAAATGCTTATTCAAAGTGTTGGCAAAGATTTGATTTCATTTAAAGATACAGCTTTTCCGATTATAGTAAATGCGGAGCGCCGCGCCGGAAATGAAAAAAGCTTTTTCCACGAAGAAATTGAAATGAAATATGTGCTTTCGGGCACAGTCACAACAATGATAGATACGGATATGATAAGTGCGGAAAAAGGGGATATTATATTTTTCAACCCTTATGAAGTACATTCCAATGTTGTAATAGATTCACAGGAAGGCTCATATCATCTTCTGGTTATCGGTCTTGATTTTTTCGGGTCGCAATGTCTTGCGGATATTGACCTTAGGAACATTTTTATGCATAACAAAGTCAGGTTTAATAACCTTATAAAGAACAAGCGTGCGGCGGCGATAATCAAAGCTGTTGTGCTGGAAATGACCGAACAGAAAAAGTATTATAAATCTGCTGTAAAGGCACTTTTGCAGGAGCTTTTTATTATTCTGCAAAGAGAAGAGATTTCGGCGGAAGAAGGAAAAACCTCCGAGGATGAACGGGTGCGTATGTACAGCTCTGTTGAACCCGCAGTGCAGGAAATAAGGGATAATTACAGTAAAAAGATATCAGGTGATGAGTTGGCAACACTTTGCAACATGAGCCGTTACCATTTCTGTCGCAGCTTCAAAAAGATTATGGGAATGACTGCAGTGCAGTATCAGACACAGTGCAGACTGAAAATTGCCGATATTCTTCTTAAAAACGGCGATAAAACTGTTTCTGAAATTGCACACGAAACCGGATTTGAGGATGAAGCCTATTTCAGCAGATGCTATAAAAAGAATAAAGGAGTGTCACCAAAAACCGCAAGAGCAATTTTGTCCAAGTAAATGCCAATGTGGGTCATGGACTTTTTGAGCGTGCAGATTTAAAATAAAGCTACAAGGAACTCTTGAAAGGAGAAATTCTTATGGCTGAAAAGAAACTTGCAATACTTGGCGGTGAGCCGAAAAAGAATATGACAAGGGCGGACGTTCCGGCGGAGCTTCTCAGATGGCCAATTATTACCGAAGAGGATGAAGCAGCGGCACTTGAGGTTATCCGTAACAATAAATTCTCGGGAACTGATATAACACAGCAGTTTGAAAAGGAATTTGCCGAGTGGCTTGGCACTGATTATGCAATTTGTTATACAAACGGAACAATGTCATTAAGTGCGGCAATGTTTGCAAGAGGTCTTTCTGAGGGAGATGAAATTATCTGCCCCACAAAGACATATTGGGGAAGTGTATCACAGGCAATAAACTTTGGCGCATCTGCAGTATTCTGTAACATAACAGATATGCTCAGTATGGACCCCGATGACCTTGAAAGATGTATTTCACCCCGTACAAAAGCAATTATGGTTGTTCACTACATAGGCTATCCGTGTGATATGGACAGAATTATGGCAATTGCAAAAAAGCATAACCTTAAAGTTATTGAAGACGTATCTCATGCGCAGGGCGGATTATATAAAGGTAAAAGACTCGGTACGTTCGGTGATGTTGCGGCAATGTCACTTATGAGCGAAAAGGCGTTTGCGGCAGGAGAGCTTGGCATTCTTGTAACAAACGAGCGTAAGATATATGAAAGAGCAATGGCGTTCGGCCATTATGAAAGAAATAACGAAAGATACATACAGGAATGTGATGATTTAAAAGATTATTTCCACATTGCACTTGGCGGATGTAAAGGCAGGGCAAATCAGGTATCTTCCGCTATTGCAAGAGTGCAGCTTAAATATTTTGATGAAAGATGTGCCGAAGTAAGAAAAGCAACTAACTATATGTGGGATTTGCTTGAAGGTCTGCCGGGTATCAAACCAATCCGTGTGGATGAAAAAACAGGTTCAAATATGGGCGGCTGCTACTGTGCGGCTTGTGCATATTATCCGGAACAGCTTCACGGGCTTACAGTACGTCAGTTCTGTGATGCGGTAAATGCCGAGCTTGGTGCAAGATGGGTAATGCACGGAATAAACTTCTGTCTGCATACACATCAGTTCTTTAAAACATTTGATTTATATAAACGTGGCGTGCCGTCACGAATTGCATATAACGACCGTGACGTGCGCGAACTTGACGATGCATGTAAACCGTCGGAAGAAAAATACTGTTTTACAATTCCGTGGTTTAAAAAGTATGATAAAGAGTGGATAGAAAAATTTGCCGAAGTATTTAAGACCGTTGTTGAAAACCATGAGCAGCTTCTTGAAACAGCAAAAGAAGACAAGCGAAGCGCACAGGGCGGTCAGTGGTACGGCAAGGAAAACCAGGAATAGAGGGGAATTTTATGAGAATTATTGATGCACATAACCATCCGGATTTTTGTAATTACGGGTTTGACGCATTTATAAAAAATATGGATGAAGCGGGAATTGAAAAAACCTGTCTTTTGTCATGGGAAGCACCGAGAAATGAAAACGATGCGGCATATCTGGCGCTTACACCGTGCCCGATTGACGATTCGGTACCAATTCCGTTTGGGCTCTGTCTTGAATACCGTGATAAAGCACCCGACAGATTTATTCTCGGTTATGCACCCGACCCAAGACAACCGGGCGCAATGTCAAAAATGGAAAGTGCAATAAAAACCTATGGCGTAAAAGTGTGCGGCGAGGTTAAATTCCGTATGATGTACGATAACCCCGATGCAATTGATCTTTTCAGAATGTGCGGGCAGTACGGTGTGCCGGTAATCCTTCATTTTGATTATCCGGAAGCAAACCTTGCAAAAACTCCTCATCCGAGACGTCATTGGTGGTACGGCGGAGATATTGATACTCTTGAAAGAGTTCTTCAGAAATGTCCGGACACAAAATTCCTCGGTCATGCACCGGGCTTCTGGGCACATATTTCCGATGATAATCTTGGCGAAACAATGGCATATCCGCTCGGACCGGTAGTGCCCGGCGGCAAGCTTGAAAAATTTCTTGATAAGTACAGTAATCTCTACTGCGACTGTTCGGCAAGCTCGTGCCTTTGTGCAATGTCAAGAGATAAGGAATATACAAAAAATCTTATCCTGAAGCATCCCGACAGATTTGTCTATGCAAGAGACGATTTTCATAATAAGCATCAGGTATTTTTTGACACACTCGGACTTCCTGAAGATGTGCTTGAAATGGTATACCATAAAAATATTGAAACCCTTATCGGAGAATAAACATGATACATTCGTTTTTACTTATAGGTCAGTCAAATATGGCAGGAAGAGGTATGCGTGAGGAGGAAGTGTGGGTTGATACAACTCACATAAAAACCCTCAGAAACGGCAGATGGCAGAGAATGTTCCGTCCCATAAATCCGGACAGATATACAGCCGGAGCAAACCTTGCCGAAAGCTTTGCGGAAAAATATGCCGAAAAGTATGGAATTGCCCATTTTGTTGATGTAAGAAATGCCGTGATGATGGCAGAAAGCGGCGGCAGGATACCAGATGTGATGCAGGCAAGTGAATG
>JAFVVU010000202.1 GCA_017502065.1 Clostridia bacterium
GTATTAATGACGTGCCCCCGCATAAACGTCATGTAAATACTGTGTTCCAGAAATATGCTCTTTTTCCGCACCTTAGCGTGTTTGAAAACGTTGCGTTTCCGCTTCGTGAACGTAGGGTGCCGAAAGATGAAATAAATAAAAAAGTAAATGAAATGCTGGAACTTGTTATGCTTGGCAATTTTGCAAACCGCAGCGTAACAAGTCTGTCGGGCGGTCAGCAGCAGCGTGTTGCCATTGCCCGTGCGCTTATCAGTCATCCGCGCGTTCTTCTTCTTGATGAACCGCTTGGCGCACTTGATTTGAAATTGCGTAAGGATATGCAGCAGGAACTTAAAAAAATTCAGCAGAGTACCGGAATTACATTTGTTTTCGTAACACATGACCAGGAAGAAGCGCTCAGTATGTCTGATACAATTGTTGTGCTTAACGAAGGTAAAATTCAGCAGATTGGTACTCCTGCGGATATATATAACGAACCGGACAATGCTTTTGTTGCCGACTTTATCGGCGAAAGCAACATCATTGACGGTGTTATGCTTGAAAACTATAAGGTGAGCTTTTCGGGACATACATTTGAATGTCTTGATAAAGGTTTTGCCGCAAATGAACCGGTTGACGTTGTTGTACGTCCGGAAGACGTTGATATTGTTGCTCCCGAACAGGGAATGCTTTGTGGAACGGTTACACAGGTAACCTTTATGGGCGTGCATAACGAAATCATTGTTGATATCGGCGGCTTCAAATGGATGATACAGACAACAGATTCTGTAAATGTGGATGAATACATCGGTATATCTCTTGATCCCGAAGCAATTCATATAATGAAAAAATCCAAATATTCCGGTATGTTCGGAGACTATTCTTCATATTCCAACGAGCTTGACGAGCTTGCAGATGCAGGGGGTGAAGAGTAGCCTTATGAATAAACATAAAAAAGGTGGCAGCTTTCTGCCGCTCGCGCCATATTCTCTCTGGTCGGTGCTGTTTATAGTTGTACCGCTTATTTTCGTTGCATACTATGCCTTTACTGATGAGGCTTTCCGCTTCACAACAGAAAACATCACCCGATTTTTCACAGCTACAAGCAACATTCAGGCGGAAGATGGAACTGTTCAGGAAGTACGCACATATCTTGTTATTTTTGGCCGCTCACTTAAACTTGCGGTAATTTCAACGGTTATATGCTTGCTTATGGGCTATCCGATGGCATATATTATGGCAAGAGCGCAGGAAAGAACACAGAAAATCCTTGTAACACTTATAATGATTCCGATGTGGATGAACTTCCTTATCCGTACATATGCGTGGATGACAATTCTGCAGGATACGGGCATCATCAACAATATCCTGGGATTTTTCGGAATTTCACCGGTTCATATTATCGGTACAGAAACCGCAGTTATAATCGGTATGGTGTATGACTATTTTCCGTATATGATTTTGCCGATCTATTCAATAATGGCAAAAATGGATACTAAACTGCTTGAAGCAGCGCGCGACCTTGGCTGTAACGGCTTTGGCGTACTTCGCAGGGTGATTTTCCCGCTCAGTCTTCCGGGCGTAATTTCGGGCATTACAATGGTGCTTATCCCATCAATAAGTACATTCTATATATCACAGAAACTCGGTAACGGAAAGTTCTTTTTGATAGGTGATGCCATTGAAGGACAGTACATTGCAAACAACCTGCATTTTGCAGCGGCGATTGCCTTTATTCTTATGGTAATTCTGCTTGTATGTATGGGCGTTGTAAAATACTTTACGTCTAAAATGTACGGGGGTGAGTAAAATGAAACTTTCATCAAAAATATACACAGGAATTATATTTGCGTTTCTTTTTGCTCCCATTGTCGTGCTTTTAATATTTTCGTTTAATGAAGCAAAAAGCTTATCGGTATTTTCAAGCTTTTCATTTAAATGGTATACGGAACTTTTTAATGACCGGGATACCCTTGAATCGCTTAAAAATACGGTAGTTTTGGCGCTTGCGGCAACAGCGGTTTCCACGGTGATGGGAACAGCGGCAGCGTTTGGTATATACCGTGTGCGACGTAACTGGTATAAAAGCATTTTCAATACGGTAACAAACATTCCGATGATAAATCCGGATATAATCACCGGTATTTCAATGATGCTTGTGTTTGTGTTTGTGGGAAGACTGTTCGGACTGGCAACAAGCCTTAATTTCTGGACAATTCTTATTGCACACGTAACGTTCTGTCTGCCGTACGTTATTTTTCAGGTGTTGCCTAAGTTGCAACAAATGGACTATGCACTTGTTGAAGCGGCGCAGGATCTGGGATGTACGCCGGTACGAGCATTTTTTAAAGTTACGTTGCCGGAAATAATGCCGGGTATAATAACAGGCGCAATTATGGCGTTTACACTTTCGCTTGACGATTTTGTAATCAGTTATTTCACCTCGGGTAACGATTTTCAGACACTGCCAATCCGAATCTACGGAATGACAAAGAAAACCGTAACACCGAAAATGTATTCGCTTGCAACAATAATTTTCTTTGTTACACTGGCACTTCTTTTGCTTAATAATGTAATTGATAATAAAGAAAGCCGCGAAATGCGTAAAAAAAGAAAACAACTTAAAGGGGGAGCAAAATAATGACAAAAAAATTTA
>JAFVVU010000017.1 GCA_017502065.1 Clostridia bacterium
AACAACTGATATTGAGTTTATGTTCCCGTTTGGTTGGGGAGAACTTTGGGGTATTGCTGACAGAACAGACTTTGACCTTAATCAGCATGCTAAACATTCCGGCGAAAATATGGAATATACAGACCCGTTCACAAACGAAAAATATGTTCCGTATGTTGTTGAACCGTCACTCGGGGCAGACCGTGTAACTCTTGCACTTCTTGTTGAAGCATATGACGAAGAAGAAATCGCAGAAGGCGATGTAAGAACAGTTCTTCATTTCCATCCGGCACTTGCTCCGTATAAAGCAGCTGTTCTGCCGCTTTCCAAAAAGCTTTCTGAACCTGCATACGAAATCTTTAAGAACCTTTCCAAACACTTTATGTGTGAATTTGACGAATCCGGCAGTATCGGTAAAAGATACAGAAGACAGGACGAAATCGGTACACCGTTCGGTATTACATACGATTTTGATGTTGAAACAACAGGTATGGTTACTGTTCGTCACAGAGATTCAATGGAACAGGAACACGTAAAAGTTGAAGACCTTGTTTCTTATATCGAAGAAAGAATCAAATTCTAAAAAATATTCTGCAGACAATTATACTTAATATAATAGCTGTAACATCCGCCATTAGCGCCGCAACAAGCGTATGGCGGATATTTTTTACCTTTGCGGCGCCATAATACACCGCAACAGTATAAAATGTGGTTTCTGTCGACCCCATCATTATTGATGCAATTCTGCCTGCATAACTGTCAGGTCCACTTGTTTTAAGTATATCATCTACTATGCCTAGTGCACCACTTCCTGAAATGGGTCGCAGTAGCGCAAGCGGCACAATTTCTGCCGGCATACCGATAAGCTTTAAAACAGGGGATAAGGCGTATGCAATCATATTGACTACCCCTGATGCTTTTAGCATACTCATAGCAACCATAATACCTATAATATTCGGCATTATTTCAAACGTCATTTTAATACTTTCTGCCGCGCCATCAATAAAATAATCATATGCATTTTTTGATTTATAAAACCCGAAACAAACAATCAAAAGAATAATAATGGGTGTTATGTATGATGTAATATTCAAGTTATTTTCCTCCGTGCGAAAAGAGTTTTGCCGTAATTATACCTACAGTCAGTGCTGTAACTGAAACAATCCATACAGGTATGATAATTTCGGACGGTGCACCCGACCCTGATGCCGCGCGCATTGAAATAACGGTTGTAGGAATAAGCTGTATTGATGCGGTATTAAACACAAGAAACATAATCATTTCGTTCGTGGCAATGCCGCCTGCAGTTTTTCCAAGCTCCTGCATTGCTTTTATTCCAAATGGCGTTGCCGCATTTCCAAGGCCTAATATGTTGGCAGTAATGTTCATCAATATATTTTTGCCTGCTTTTTCATCAATGGGAATTGTTTTAAAAAAGCATTTATATATCGGTTTTATAACCTTTGAAAGTATGTTTATAATTCCGCCTTCTTCGGCAATTTTCATTATTCCGTTCCAGAACGCAATGATCCCAAGTAGCTCAAGCGTCATAGTTACGCCACTTTGTGCACCCTCGGCAGCCGGAAGTGCAACGCTTTCAGCATTTCCCGAAAATAACCCTACAATAAGCGAAAATATTATCATTCCTACCCAAATGTACCCAAACATAAAATCACCTTATCTATAAATATGCTTGTTTATTATTGTAAATTACAGGAAAGTATGATATAATTATATTGGTGATTTTCATGAACAGATTTAAGGTTATAATGGCGGGAATAATTAAATCCATTATATTTGGTATTGGATTTTTAATGACAGCAAAATCTATTGAACAGATTCCTGTTGTGGATTTTCTGGCACTTCGGTTTCTTGTTGCTGCCATTTGTTTTGAAATTTTAAGGCTTACAGTTTTAAAATTTAAGCTTAATATAAAAGATATTATAAGGCTTTTACCGATGGCGCTATGTATTCCTATAGGATATTACACCTTTGAAGCAATCGGGCTTCAGGGCGCATCGAGTATGTCGGCAGGAATAATTATTTCGTTTGTTCCTGCGCTGACATTTATATTTGAAATTATATTTTTGAAAGAGTCTTGCAGTCTTAAAAGAGGAGGATTTATACTTCTTTCTGTCCTGGGAGTGCTTTTGATTGCATATATGTCGGGCGGATCTGACAAGCAAAACACATTATGGGGGATAGGATTCCTGCTTTTAGCTTCATCCATGGAGGCTCTACATGCAATAACATCAAAAAAGGCATCAAAACAGCTTGGAGCACCCGAAAGAACCTATGCTATGATGTGGGTAGGCGCAGTTGTTTTTAACGCCGTAAACATAGTTAAAAAGCTGATAACCGGCACTATAGATACGTATTTTGCGCCGCTTTTTGATGTAA
This sequence comes from Clostridia bacterium, assembly GCA_017502065.1. GTDB lineage: Bacteria > Bacillota > Clostridia > RUG12999 > RUG12999 > RGIG4103. The sequence goes on from JAFVVU010000017.1 coordinate 2,380, forward strand.
GTTCACTGATTTGCATACTTTATATGGGTATTGTGCCGCTAATTATAGCAT
>JAFVVU010000203.1 GCA_017502065.1 Clostridia bacterium
CATCAAGCACCGCACCTCGTGCAGTATTAACAAGAATTGCCGTTTTTTTCATTTTATCAATGCGCTCTTTATTAATAAGTCCTCGTGTGCTATCTGACAGTGGAATGTGCACAGTTACAATATCACTTTTTTCAAGCAAAGTATCTATATCCGTACATTCCTCGCCATCAACAGGGGTTCGTTTAAATGCCATTACATTACATCCGAGTGCTTTTGCAATTTCACCTACACGTGCACCTATTCCGCCGTAGCCCACTATTCCCCACGTTTTGCCGTAAAGCTCATGATATACCGGCGAAAGAATATTTGCATTTCCTTTTTCTGTATAGATGCCGCTTTTGGTATATCCCGTATATTCCGGCAGATGATTTACAAGAGAAAGTACCATTGATACAGTAACTTGTGCTACGCTATATACCGAATATCCGGGCACGTTGCACACGGCAATGCCGCGGCATTTGCAATATTTTACATCAATATTATCGTATCCCGTTGCAGCTTCACATATAACCTTAAGGTTATGAGCATTTTTAAGATTAGCTTCAGATAGCTTTACTTTATTTACAAAAATAACATCCGCATCTCCTATATGCTCTTCCACCTCAGATGCATCTGTTTTATCATATATAACAACCTCTCCGTATTTTTCTGTTTCCGAAAGGTCAAGGTCTGCCCCCAGCGTAAGCCTGTCAAGAACAGCTATTTTCATATCAAATTACACCTCACATTTAACTTACTGTATCTGTCGTATTTTTTGGCGCAGTTTAAGCACTCTTGACGGTGATACAGAAAGTTCATCTACTCCCATTTTAACAAATCTTTCAACAATATTCAAGTCCCCTGCAAGTTCTCCGCAAATTCCTGCCCATTTTCCGTGTGAATGCGCATTTTTTATTGTGGTTTCAATAAGCCTCAAAACTGCCTCATGCCCCGAAACCGAAAACTCATCCAGTTTGGGATTCTGACGGTCGCACGCAAGTGTGTACTGTGTCAGATCGTTCGTGCCTATACTGAAAAAATCAACTTCCGGAGCAAGAACATCACTTATTATTGCCGCTGCCGGCGTTTCTACCATTATTCCGCATTCCACATTTTCATTATATGGGGTACCTTCCTCCTTGAGCTGTCGTTTTGCCTCATCACAATACTGCAGTGCATTTTTTATTTCAAACAGTGATGTTATCATTGGAAACATTATTGCCGCATTGCCATATACTGATGCACGATAAATCGCACGAAGCTGAGTTACAAATATTTCCGGACGAGTAAGGCAAAGTCTTATTGCACGCATACCGAGTGCAGGATTTTCTTCTGTATCAAGGTTGAAATAGTCAGCTTTTTTATCCGCGCCAATGTCCAGTGTGCGGACAATTACCTTTTTATTTCCCATTGTTTCAAAAACCTGTTTATATGCAAGAAACTGCTCTTCTTCCGTAGGGAAACTGTCTTTCCCAAGATAAAGAAATTCACTTCTGAAAAGTCCTATTCCCGATGCATCATTTTCAAGCACTTTAGGCAAATCCTGCGGCGTGCCGATATTGGCAAAAACGGAAATCTTCTTTCCGGATTTTGTAACATCCTCTTTTCCGATTAATTCCCGAAGACGTACTGTTTCTTTTTCTTTTTCTTCAATAAGTTGGCGGGCTTTTTTTGTTTCTTCTTCATCCGGAGATATTATAAGCCGTCCTGAAAATCCGTCCACAATGACGGTGTTACCGTTTTCTATATCACAAAGGAACTCCTCACCTACACCTATCAGCGACGGCACATTCATTGTTCGTGCCAGAATTGCCGCATGTGAATTTTCCGAACCGTACGCCGTAACAAAACCGCAGATTTTACTTTTATCAAGTTCCATTGTTTGGGTTGGAGTTAAGTCAGGAGCGCAAATTACGCTGTTTTCAGGAAGCACTATATCAGATAGGTTTCTGCCTGTAAGACAGTTAATAAGTCTGTCTGAGATATCTCTTATATCCGCTTCGCGCGACTGCATATAGCTGTCGCCGGTGGCTATAAGCATATCACGGAATTGTTCACAGGCAACTGCTACTGCATATTCCGCATTCACCTTTTCTTTTGTTATGATTTCTGTAATTGTATCGTTATAATCATCATCTTCAAGCATCATAGCATGAATTTCAAAAATTTGCGCTTCTTCATCTCCAACATCTTCGGCTGTTTTTTTATACAGAACGTCAAGCTGCTGTGCCGCCTGCATCTTTGCGGATTCCAATCTTTCAAGTTCTTTTTCCGGAGATTCTGTTTTTATTTTTTTTGCCGCTGCATCTTTTTCTTCTAAAACAAACACTTGTCCGATTGCAATCATCGGATTTACGCTTTTTCCTGAATGAATTTTCATTCCCAAGGCACCTCTTATTTACAAAATTTCCAAAAGATATTGTTCCATTTCAGCAGCCGCTTTATCCTCATCTTCTCCGCTTATTTTAACAGTTATCCTGTCTCCCTGTTTTATTGCAAGACCCATAAGTGCAATAAGCTTTTTTGCATTTGCACTTTTATCGCCTTTTGTAATAACTGTTTCGCTTTCAAATTCTTTTGCTTTCCTTACAAGAAGACCCGCCGGACGTGCATGCACGCCCAGCTCATCTTGTATAACATATTCAAACTGCTTCACTTGTTTCACCTCATTATTTCAATCAGCTTATCTCCCATTTGTACATTTCCTGAAACGACCACCTTTACTCCTTTATAATCCTCGTGGTTGCACACAACAATGGGAGTTACCGTTTTAAATCCTTCTTTTTTGATTCCGTCTATATCAAAGGATATGAGAAGGTCGCCTTTTTTCACCCTGTCACCCGAAGATACGTGAGTTTTAAAATATTTTCCTTTAAGAGAAACTGTGTCAATACCGATGTGCATAAGAAGCTCACATCCGTCATCGGACACAAGATTTATTGCATGTTTTGTATCAAATACCATTTCCACTTTTCCGTCAAACGGTGAATAAAGTTTTCCTTCGCTCGGTTCAATTGCTATTCCATCGCCAAGAACCTTTCCTGAAAATGCTTCGTCCGGAACATCCTCTAATTTAACTGTTTTTCCGTTCATCGGAGATGCAATCGTGTGGCTCTCACCGGATGGTTCAGATACATTTTCCATATAGCTCATGAGGTTTGATTTTATAACCGACACTCTCGGTCCGTAAACCACCTGAACGCCATTTCCTTTTCTTATAATACCCGACGCGCCGCTTTCCTTAAGTGCACTGTCAATAACCTTTTCGCCGTTTTTAACCGTTACACGAAGTCTTGTTGCACAGGCATCAATATCCGATATATTATCGCTCCCGCCAAGTCCTTTAATATAAGTGCGCTTACTGCGTTGTTTTCTTTTCTTGCATTTACATCTTTTCTTGTATAAAGTTTTGTTTCCTCTCCATCATCTTCACGACCGGGTGTTTTATAGTTGAATTTACGTATCATGAATGAGAATACCAGATAGTAAATAACTGCAAAAACAAGACCTATAACTATAACCCAAAGCCAGTTTGTTTTGGCATTTCCCTGAAGTACACCAAAGAGGATAAGGTCAATTATACCGCCCGAAAATGTCATTCCGACGCCAACATTAAAGATGTGCATAAGCATAAATGAAAGTCCGGCAAGTACACAGTGTACACCATACATAAGCGGCGCTACAAAAAGGAATGTAAATTCAAGAGGTTCCGTTATACCTGTAAGCATTGATGTTATTGCCGCAGAAAGAAGAAGACCGCCGGCAAGCTGTCGTTTTTCAGGTTTTGCACATCTGTATATTGCATATGCCGCCGCAGGAAGACCGAATATCATAAACGGGAATTTACCTGCCATAAACCTTGTTGCTTCAACTGAAAATCTTGTTGTTGTCGGATCAGCAAGCTGTGCAAAATAGATGTTTTGTGCCCCCTGAACAAGTGTGCCATTTATTATCATACTTCCGCCAAGCTCAGTTTGCCAGAACGGTGTATAGAACACGTGGTGAAGCCCGAACGGGATAAGCGCACGTTCAATTATTCCGTATATCCATGTTCCTGCATATCCGGATGCAAGAACGAGGTTGCCCAGCATTGCAATTCCCCTTTGTACGATTGGCCATACAAAGAACATAATTATACCTACAAGCAAATATACGAGGCTGCAGATGATAGGTACAAATCTTGTGCCGCCAAAGAATGAAAATACCTGAGGCAGTTCAATTTTATAAAATCTGTTATGAAGTGCAGCAACTCCAAGCCCTACAATTATACCGCCAAACACACCCATCTGCAGAGTTGTTATCCCAAGAACGGATGCTGTTGTGTTTGCCGCAAGGGCTTCAACTCCGCCGGTTGCGAAAATGAGCGCACTTATTGACGCATTCATTATAAGATATGCAAGCACGCCTGCAAGTGCCGCAACCTCTTTTTCCTGTTTTGCCATACCAATGGCAACCCCAACGGCAAAAAGAAGGGGCAGGTTATCAAACACCACACTACCCGTGGCTTTCATAATACTTAAAATGGTATATAAGGCGCCGCCTTCATAAATAAATCCACTAAGTTTGTACGCTTCAAGTGTTGTAGCGTTTGTAAATGAACTTCCTATACCGAGAAGTAGTCCTGCAACAGGCAAAATTACTATC
>JAFVVU010000204.1 GCA_017502065.1 Clostridia bacterium
CGGTGTTTCGTACACACCTCTTGATTTCATACCAACAAGACGGTCTTCGCAGATGTCTGTGATACCGATGCCGTTTGCGCCACCGATTTCATTGAGTTTTTCAACGAGTTTCAGCGGAGACATTTTAACGCCGTCAACACTTACAGGTTCGCCTTTTTCAAAACCGATTGTAACATATGTCGGTGTGTCAGGAGCTTTTTCCGGCGGAACTGTGAGTTTGAGAAGATTGTCAAGCTGCGGTTCGTTTGCCGGATCTTCAAGGTCCATACCTTCATGGCTGATATGCCAGATGTTACGGTCACGTGAATAAAGGTCTTTCTTTGTTACAGGAATCGGGATATTATGTGCCTGCGCATAATCAACTGCATCTTCACGGGATTTGATATCCCAGATTCTCCACGGAGCAATGATTTTCATTTCCGGAGCAAGAGCTTTGATTGTAAGCTCAAAACGCACCTGGTCATTTCCTTTACCTGTTGCACCGTGGCAGATAGCTGTTGCGCCTTCTTTTTTAGCGATTTCAACAAGCTTCTGCGCAATTATAGGACGGGCATGGCTTGTTCCGAGAAGGTATTTTCCTTCATAAACAGCGCCCGCTTTAAGTGTCGGGAATATGTAATCTTTAACGTAGTCTTCACGAAGGTCGGCAATATAGCATTTTGATGCGCCGGATGCTTTTGCTCTTTCTTCAAGACCGTCAGTTTCCTTTCCCTGACCAACATCACCACAAACTGCGATTACTTCATAATCATAATTTTCGATGAGCCAGGATATGATAATCGAGGTGTCAAGTCCACCCGAATATGCTAATACTACTTTTTCTTTTGCCACTTGAAATTCCTCCCTTAATTTGTTATACTCATAGTATACTAAATATTTCTTCATTTGACAATATGTTTTTTCACTAAAAATAAATATTCGCATTATTCATTGTTTGTGAATATTTATGCATTTTGGAGGTAGCAACTTGAGAATTCTTGGAATTGACCCGGGATATGCCATTGTGGGTTACGGCATAATTGAACAGATTGGCAACCGGTTTCGCGTTATAGATTACGGCAGTATACAGACAAAAGCCGGTCTTCCGCCGGTGGAACGTCTGCAGATTATATATAACGAGCTTCGCAACATTATATATACACACAAGCCCGAATGTATGGCAATTGAAGAGCTGTTTTTCAACAACAACTCAAAAACCGCCATTATGGTTGCGCAGGCAAGAGGAGTACTTTTGCTTGGCGCGGCAAACGAGGGGCTTGAAATTTATGAATACACTCCGCTTCAGGTAAAGCAGGCGGTTACTGGATACGGCAGGGCGGATAAACAGCAGGTACAGCAGATGACAAAAGCACTGCTCGGTCTTGATAAAGTGCCGAAACCCGACGATACTGCCGATGCGCTTGCAATTGCAATCTGCCATGCACATACAGGCGGCAAAAACGCTTACTGGCAGTAACCGAAAAATTAAGATGCGCATATAATATTACTGAAACTATTTTATATGGAGGATGATGGTTTTGGTAATACATATTGTAAAAGATGGCGACACTCCGTATTCTATAGCACAGGAATACGGAGTTTCTTTATCGGGTCTTATAGCCGATAACGGACTTGCGGCATATGCATATCTGCCGGTGGGGCTTGCGGTTGTTGTGGCGAGCGATACAGTCCGCTACACCGTCAAACAGGGCGATTCACTTTACACAATTGCCCGCGAATACGACACTACGGTAAGAAGAATTTTAGAAGCAAATCCGAGGCTTAATGAAAATGCTCAGCTTGCAATAGGTCAGCAGATTACAGTGCCACTTGGCAGGGATATCCGCGGCAGTCTTGACATAAACGGATTTGCATATCCGTCAATTGCCGATCAGGTACTGCAAAATACTTTGCCGTTTCTGACATATTTAAGCGTGTTCAGCTATTCAGTAAACGAGGACGGCACTCTTGTTGACATCAATGACGATGCGGTTCTTGACCGAATCGCCGGAACGAACGTCACGCCGATGATGGTTGTTACAAACATTGAGCCGGGCGGCGGATTTTCTTCCGACAGACTGCAGAATCTTTTTGCAAACAGTGCAGCAGTATCGGACCTTGTCGACAACATCATAAACACAATGGAAGACAAGGGATTTACCGCACTTAACGTGGATTTCGAGTATGTATATCAGGCAAACCGCGAAGATTATAATAATTTTCTGCGCACCTTAAAAGAAAGGTTCCTGCCGCTTGGGTATATCCTTACAAGCTCGCTTGCGCCAAAGCTTTCCGCTAATCAGCAGGGACTTTTATATGAGGCGCACGACTACGCCGCGCACGGCGAAATATGCGACTATGTAATTATTATGACATACGAATGGGGATTTGCCTACGGACCGCCGCTTCCGGTTGCGCCGATAGGAAGCGTTGAGGATGTTATAAAATATGCAGTTTCCGAAATCCCGAGCGAAAAAATACTTATGGGAATTCCTAATTACGGCTATGACTGGGTGCTTCCCTACCGTCCCGGTACGGCGGCACGGACCTTAAGTCTTTCGAACTGCGTGCAGATTGCAATTCAGGAAAATACGGATATTATGTTTGACAATGTTTCGCAGTCGCCGTTTTTAAGCTATTATGATATGAATGGTCAGGAACATATTACCTGGTTTGAAGATGCAAGAAGTATTCAGGCAAAGCTTGAGTTGATTGAAAAGTATAATCTTGCCGGTCCAAGCTACTGGACGGTAATGACATATTTTGCACCTAACTGGACACTTATAAGAACGCAGTATGATGTGAGAAAAAATATATGAAAAAAGGCTCCCTTTTGGGAGCTTTTTCATATATTAAATATATTATTCTTTTTTAAATATTTCACAAGCGGCAGGCCGAGTGCATAGCACACAATGATTTCGCCTGCGGCAACGGTAAACATATTTCCGATGAGGATAAGCGGTTTTGCCGCAATATCCGAATAAAAAAATGTGATTATCGAACCGATTATAAGACCGTTGAAGATTGCCGGCATTGCAAGTGCAAGCTTTGGTTTTTTTCTCAAAAGATATGTGCAAAGCGCCGCAAGAAATGTGGCAAGTGTGCCGAGCGGCAAATCAAGTGCCATCATTGGACTTGCAAGGTTTGATATTGCGCATCCGACCGAAAGTCCGGCAATTGCCCACGGGCTGAAAACCGGCAGAACTGTCAGCACCTCCGCAATACGAAGCTGAAGCGGACCAAATGAAAGTGCCGAAAGTCCCGGCACAAGAGTTAAAATTACATAAAGGCAGGCGATAATGCCTGCAAAAGCCATATTTTTTACGTTTGGTTTCATTTTTATTCCCTTTCTTGTTTTGTTTATAGTCAGGTAAACTGCCAAAAGCAGCTGTCTGCGACTGACTTTTACATTATACTGCCGCTTTTCTTTTTTGTCAATATTATTGACAATTTTTGGGCAGGGGTATATAATATTTAATATATGTAAAAATAGAAATCAGGAAAGGACGATTTTTTTATGATATGCGAAAAATGCGGACGCGAATTTGATGATGAGCTCCAGTTTTGTCCGGAATGTGATAAGGAAGCGGACGAGGTTGAAGAACTTGTAATTCCCGAAGAAGAGCCTGAAACAGAAGAATATTCTGAAGATGAGCTTGAACTGGTTGAGGAAGAAGACGAAGATGATGATGATGAAGACGACAGCGAAGAGGATTTTGAGGTTGACCTTTATGACGACTCCAAAAAGCTCCCGAAAGCGTTTAAAATAGTTGCCATTATTGTTGCGGCACTTATTGTTCTTGCCGCAGGTGCAGGAATTTTTTACGGAGTTATCCGTCCGGATATTGACAGTCCTGTAGCATCCTGGTTTGATGACGGAAGAGATACAAAGCCGCTTGTTTATACAAAACAGATTGAAGGCGGATTTGCTCTTTATGTGAACGAAACACAGCTTGTGAGTTTCGGACCTGCTGTTAAAACGTATACAGAATATGTTGATTTTATCACCGGCGAAAATGATGTTTACTACATTGACAATAATGCACTTTACTGGTACAACATTGGTTCAAAGGCTCCTGTCAAGGTTACAGACAATGTTGTTAAGTCAAGCGTTGTAATGTGTAAAAACGGAAAAAGAATTCTTTACACCGTGCGCGATGGTGAAAACACCGTTCTTTATTCCTATATTGCAGGTAAATCTCCTGCAATGGTTGCAGCTCTTCCCTGCCAGTCAAACGCATTTTATATGCCGCATTACGGATTCCGCGGTGAAACAAGCAAGCCCTGGTATATAACCGCCGAAAGCCAGATTGCAAACGGTCAGCTTTATGCCGCAGGTTATTTCGGAACGCCGCAGCTTAAATATGACGAAATTGGTTCTGTTGTTTATTATTCCGGCAAATATGATGCACTTGTTTATACTGTAAATAAGGGTATGGATATTGAACTTAACCTCCGTATAAACGGCGGCGAACCGGTTATGATGAGAACAAACCTTACAGGTATGGCTGAACCGATGATTATAAATGCTCCGAACGAAGGGGTTGCATATATCGGTCAGGGTAACGACATTTCAAATACTCTGTTCTTCCAGCCGTTTGACGGTTCTCCCGTAAAAACAATTGATACAGGAATTACTGAAATTGTAAGTCCGTGGGATATGACAAGCACCGCAGACCGCGTGCCTTATTATGACCACAGCACATTTGTAAAGAAAACTGATGCAATTTGCGCTCTTAAAGGAAGCGAGCTTGTTGTAAGCCGCGGTGCTTCTGCTCCGCAAAGTTTCCCCGGTCTTGACCCGTTTTCTTCTGTGCCGAGGTTTGATGGTGCTACAAACACCGCCGCATATCTTATAAACTCCTCAAGACTTATGCTTACAACCTACAAAAACGGTGTATGGACATCTCCCGTAACGGTTGCGGATTCAGTTGCTACCTTCCGTGTAAGCAAAAACGGAAAAGCACTTGCATATACAGTACAAAACCCGAACAAAACATTCTCACTTTACCTTTATGATGTTAAATCCGGACAGCAGCAGCTTCTTACATCAAATGCTGTTTCAAATATTGAATTTGACCCGCAGACTCCGGAAACTCTTGTTTTTGCAAGTGATTATGATTCCGCAACACAAAGTGCAACCGTGTATTATTACACAAACGGCAAAGCCGCTTATGAAATAAGTCCTGAAATCAAAGGACTCACTATGCAGTCAGACAGAATTATAATTACAAAATCAAATCCGGGTGTTGCCTCTCTCTGGGATTTCTACACACTTGATAAAAACCATAAGCTTGCCCCGATTGCAACAGCGGCAGCAACCTATAACTCATATTAAAATCAATTTTCAGAAAACCGCAGTTTTTACTGCGGTTTTTTTATTGTAATATGTTGAAATTTATATAAATATGTGTTATACTTATTTTATCTATGTAGTTTTCTACTTATATATAAAGGCGGTGATTTGATGAAAAAGATAATTTTTGTTTGTACGGGAAATACCTGCCGCAGTCCGATGGCGGAAGCGCTTTTCAATTTTTATGCAAAAAAAGCGGATATTCCTGCCGCGGCAACATCTGCCGGTATTTTTGTTACAGACCGCCGCGTGAATAAAAACAGCGTTCTTGCAATGGCAGACTACGGAATTGACATTTCATCGCAAATCCCCATTCAGCTTAAAGATTATTTTGCCGCCGATGCAGATTATATCATCACAATGACAGCGGCACACAAATCCTACCTTATTGCAAACGGGTTTTCGTCTGCAAAGGTTTTCACCCTTGCTGAAATGGCAGGCGAAACGGGCGATATTTCAGACCCCTACGGCCTTGACCTTGATGAATATAAGAAAAC
>JAFVVU010000205.1 GCA_017502065.1 Clostridia bacterium
AACAACCTCGTATGTACCGCCACGTTCAGTTGTTGCAGCTTTTCTTACAATTCCGTAGGAATATGCATCTCCCGTAACGTCTTCAAGTATAAGCTTATCAATTTCACCTGAGCCGTTTTTTGAATAATACAGTACGTCGGTTGACGGAATATTTACGCCGTCAAGACGTGCAGGGAATACGGTTGAAAAGGCGAGTGTATCGTAAGCGTCCGTTGTTGTTACATCAAGAATTTCAACGTCCGATGCAAGTGCAGTTTTTCCAATTGTCATTTTTGATGCATCAACCTTGCCGTAAACATCACCGGAAGAACTGATTTTTGAAACGGTTGCTTCGCCGCCTTTAACTGAAAGACGTACAGGTTTATTTACAAGATTATCATACTTTGATTTTGCCGGATATGTAACGGTATTTCCGTTTGTCAGCACAACGTCCGCATAATATGATGTTGTGCCGTTGCCGTTTGTATCGGTAAACTGTTTTGTGCCCACGGCCTTTAAAATTCCGTAAACAACTTCATTTACTCCCGACGGATCCATAACGTCTGCGGCGCGTCCGTCTCTGCCGAGAAGAAGCGTAACAGTATCGCCAAGCTCAAACTTTCCACCGGACGAAAGTGCCGCCATTGCCGCCGCACTTTCAAGCTGGTACGTTGTTCCGGAAACTGTTACGGAAGTAATATTATCCTTATTCGGAAGCGCTTTTTCAAACACGCCCGTCACTTTTTTGCTGTATGCCCAAACAGTATCCATTGCGGTTGAATAATAAAGTATGTCGTACTGCGAGATAGCCGCTTTATTTACCTTTTTACCATCACGCATATAGGTTGAACCCTCGTCAAAGCCAAGATAATCAACGGTTGATGTGGTATGTGCTGTAACGGGACCGGAAATTCTGCCGGTGAAAATGCACACATAATCTATGCCGCCGGATGTATTGTAAAACACGTCAATTCCGTATCCCATATCAAGAGTTTGCAGAATATTTCCAAGGCTCTGCTCCTGCAGGTTGTAATATGCTTTCACATTTTTATCAAGACCAAGCCCCATAAGAGAGCCGTCCGAATAAACAACAACGTCGGAATCGGTTGCGGAATATACCGCATAAGACCGTTTTACCTGACCGCTGCCGAAAAAGAGCTTAAGCTCGCCATCTTTTACAATGGCGTCGCCCCGCGCGCCGACATTTGACATATCAAATCCGTCGTCAATTTTATAGATTCCGGCAGAGGTATGGATTTTGCCTGCGGCAACGGAAGAATTTTCATTGTTGCTAGCAATAAGGGTAACATTTTCAATAACCGAATAGCCAAGCGTGGTAATATATTCGCTGTTTGACCCTTTTGCATATGCCCGGAGTGTATTATAAATAAGGGTACGAACTTCGCCGCGCGTAAGGGGGTCGTTCATTGTTTTATCAATTCCATCAAGAAGACCGATATTATCCGCAAGTCCCATCTGTCCGTACGGCCACGATGTTGAAAAATCGCTGTCCGTATATCCGAGAAGCTTAACCGCAACAGTAACCGCTTCGGCAAGTGTTACGGTGTTTTCCGGTAAAAATGTGGAATCGGGATAACCCTGAATAAGCTTATTTGCCGATGCCGCTTTTATATACGGCGCCGCCCAGTGAGTGTATGTAACATCCGCAAACGGCGATGTTGGCATTCCGTGCGCAACCATATTTTTATATTTTGATGAGTTTACCGCAATTTTTGCAAACTGCGCACGTGTTACCGGCTCTTCGGGATAAAATCCGCCGTCGGGGTAGCCGTTCATTATATTCATTTCAGCCAGAAGTGAGTTTACGTCAGCTTCGCTTACATGCGCAAAAGCCGTAACCGAAAACAACATTACGAGGCTTAAAATAAGTGAAATTATTCTTTTCATACTTTTTCCTCCCATTAATCATACCGCAGAGCATCTATCGGATTAAGCTTAGATGCTTTGTTTGCGGGGAAATATCCGAATGCAACCCCTATAAGTGCCGATACGCCAAACGAAAGAAGAACACCGGATACGGTTGGTACAGCGGTAATATCCATTATATTTCCTACAATAAGTGCTCCAATAATTCCTATTATAATTCCAAGCACACCGCCGATTGCACTTGAGGTTGCCGCCTCAACAACAAACTGACTTAAAATATCAAACCGCCTTGCACCAAGAGATTTCCGTATGCCGATTTCGCGCGTTCGTTCCGTAACGGAAACCAGCATTATGTTCATAATACCGATACCGCCGACAAGCAGGGAAATTCCTGCAATAAAAACAAGTGCCGTTGTCATTGTGCCGGTTATTTCGTTTATCATATCCATTACTTCGGTTTGTTTTATAATGGAAAAATAATCTGTGCTGGTATATGTTTTAAGAAGCAGCTTTTCCACAAGTCCGCTTGCCTCATCCACCTTATCGGTATCAACTGCACTTATTGCATAGGTGCTTATGAACGAGTTTCGTGTTAAAAGACGCGCAGTTGTGTAGGGAATATATATAATATCGTCGCTTGAGCTTTCCTGAGATTCTGCCTGCTCTTCAAGCACACCGATTACGTTATACGTTGCGCCGCCGATTTTAATTGCCTGCCCTATCGGATTTTCGCCGTCAAAAAGCTCTTTTGCCTGATACGACCCGATAACGCAGTTTTTCTGCCGGCGCTCAACATCAATATATTCAAGAAATCTGCCGCTGCCCATTTCGAGATTGCGAATGTCTTTATATGCTTCGCTTACCGCCGTGCAGGATGATGTAAGGCTTTCGGTTTTATATTTAACCGTCTGCATCGGCACGGAAACCATGGGGCTCATTCCCGAAAAAACATCGGGATGCTCGTCAACAAGAGCCTGAATCTGCTCCGGCTCAACACGGCGGTTACCGCCACGCCCCGAAATGCTTACGGTAATAAGCTCGGTGCCCATTCCGGAAAACTGGTCAAGAATCATATTCGTAATGCCGTTCATAAGACTTGTCAGGATTATAACGGAAGCAATTCCGATAATAATACCCAGCATTGTAAGGATTGACCGCATTTTGCTTGACATAAGGCTTTTTATCGCAAGGGTAAAGGATTGTTTTAAGCTCATAATGCATCCTCCCCTG
>JAFVVU010000206.1 GCA_017502065.1 Clostridia bacterium
AGTTTGCGCCATGCAGATTCCTCACTCCACGAATTATCGCCATTTCGCCGCCAAGGGTAATATCTGCACCCATTTTTTTGAGGTCACTTACCGCTTTGAACCTGTTTTCAAAAATAGTTTCTTTTATAACAGATGTGCCGTTTGCCATGCACAGAGCCGCCATAAGCTGAGGCTGTGCATCTGTCGGATATCCGGGATACGGCATTGTCTGTACCATATCAACGGCATCAATTCTTTTGTTTACCTTTATATTTAGTCCGCAATCCGTAAGCCTTATATCTGCACCGCACGTGCGCAAAACAGAAATAATACTTTCGATATGCGACGTATTAACATTTTTAAGCTCCACACATCCACCTGTTGCCGCAACCATAAACAGTATCGTAGACGCACATATCCGATCGGAGATAACGGTTTTTTCAACCGGTTTAAGAGATTTCACACCCTCAATTTCAATAATCCCCTCGCCTGCACCATGGATTTTAGCGCCCATTTTCACAAGAAGGTCCTGCAAATCGGCAATTTCCGGTTCGCGCGCGGCATTCACAATGGTTGTTGTGCCTTCCTGTGCACATGCAAGAAGCATTATATTTTCCGTTGCACCAACAGACGGAAAATCAAGCTGAATTGTTCCCGGTTTATATTTTTCGAGACGGCATTCCAGAAATCCTGCCTGCTCGGTTATCTCAACACCAAGCTGTTTAAACGATTTCAGATGCAGGTTTATAGGTCTTGCACCAAGCTCACATCCACCGGGATAACTGCACCGTGCCTCTCCCGTACGGGAAAGAATAGCGCCCATAAAAATAACTGATGAGCGCATTTTGTTCATAAGTCCCATAGGGATATAATTATCTGTAACGGTCGTCGCATTCACGCTGATCGTATTCCCCTGCATCTTCACGCCGCACCCGAGACATTTCAGAATTTCAAGTGTCAGCTCCACATCACGTATGCAGGGACAATTATGTATAACACTTTCACCTGCCGCAAGTACCGTGCCGGCAAGTATAGGCAAAACGGAATTTTTTGCACCGCCAACTGATGCAGCGCCGTAAAGACTTCCGCCGCCTTCTATTATATATTTACTCATCAAAGCACCTCCGCTGTGTCATATATTATCATAATATGCACAGCAAAGGATTTTAGTGAGTGCCTGTAATTTTCTTAATTTCTCTGTATATTTCAGCTGTTGCCAGCGGCTTTGCCATTGTTATGGCATTTGCCTGCATGGTAGCCATTTTATCTTTATCCCCTGCAAGCTCTTTAAGTGCCGCCGCAAGAGACTCGCCGGTTAAGTTTACTTCTTCTATAATATCTGCAGCTCCTGCATTTTTAAGCGCAAGTGCATTATGCATCTGATGATTACCCGTAACGTTTGGTGACGGGATAAGCACAGCTGCTTTTCCTTTAACGCAGATTTCGCTGATTGTTATGGCACCTGCTCTTGATACAACAATATCTGCCGCCGCCATAACCTCATCCATATTATATATGTAAGGCATTATTTTTATATTTCCAGGAATTTCTTTTCCTGAAAGAGCCTCCATAACACCATCATATCTTTTTTTACCTGTTCCCCATATAACCGTCAGGTCTTTATCTATAAGAGGAAATGCATCTGCCATGGCATCGTTGATTGCTTTTGCGCCAAGACTTCCGCCAAACACAAGTGCAAGCGTGCCGCTAACGCCCATAGCCGCTCTTGCATCTTCATATTTAAGACTGAGTATATTCTGTCTGACCGGATTGCCGGTATAAACGATTTTATCCAAATCTCCGAAATATTTTCTGCTTTCTTCAAAGCTTATGCAAACACAGCTTACCATTTTTGCAAGGATTTTATTTGTAAGACCGGGAAAAGCATTTTGCTCATGAATAAGTGTGGGGATTTTCATCTGTGCCGCCGCAAAAACTGCCGAGCCGCTTACATATCCTCCGCAACCTATTACAACATCCGGTGCAAAATCTTTAATAATTTTCTTTGTATCGCTTATGCCTTTAGCTGCCTGCCAAACGGTTTTAAAGTTTTTGGGGCTGAGGCTTCTTTTGAATCCGGAAACACGAATGGTTTTGATTTCAAACCCTTCTTTTTTAACAAGCTCTGTTTCCATTCCGGTTTCGTTACCGATAAAAAGCACCTGACCGCCATCTGCGGTTATTTCTTTTGCAATTGCAATTGCAGGATTTATATGTCCCGCCGTACCACCGGCAGTTAAAATTGCTTTCATATCTTACACCACTTTTACTTTTTATTTTCGTTTAAATTCTTGTGCTTACCCTTTCTTGATACATTAAGCACAAGGCCCATACTTGCCATAGTAAACAAAAGGGATGTACCGCCCGCGCTGAAAAACGGAAGCGGCATACCCGTTACAGGCATCATTGCCGTAACAACGGCAATATTGATGACTACCTGAACTGTTATAAGCACCGCAACACCTATACCGATGAGGGCACCAAGTTTATCGGGAGCTTCAAGAGATATTTTAACACATCTGACAATTAAAAGGAGAAAGAGAGCCAGAACAACAAGTCCCCCGATAAACCCAAGTTCCTCACAGATAATAGAGAAAATGAAGTCATTCTGAGGTTCGGGAATATAAAGTGCTTTTTGAACACTTTTCCCAAGACCTTTACCGAAAAGTCCGCCGGACCCTATGGCATAAAGCGACTGAACCGCCTGCCATCCGTCACCTTCCATATCCTGGAACGGGTCCATAAATGAAGTGAGTCTGGCAACACTGTATTCACTTGTAAATATAAGTGCAAGAAACGCAAGCGCCGCAACCGGAATAAGAAGAAAGAGCGGTCTTAAGTTTGCACCGCCAATCATGGCAATTATAACACAAACTATACCTATAAGAAGAATTGCGCTTTTATGCGGCTGCATTATAAGCGGCACAACTGCCACAAGCAGCATAATTCCGTATCTTACCCAACTTGTTTTAAAATTTAAAAGTTCTTTAGGTTTTTGCGATGCACAAACCTTTGCAAACCACACAATCCACACAATTTTTGCAAGCTCGGATGGCTGGAAAGTAAATCCGCCAACGCCAATCCATCGTCTTGCGCCGTTGATTTCCTGTCCGGCAAATGCCGCAAAAAGCATAAGTCCGCAGGTTATGGCAATAGCCGGATTAAGAACCTGTCTTGACGCAATAATATGATAGTCTATTTTTGATACAAAAAGCATGGCAACAAAACCAAGCACAGCAACAATTGCCTGAGTTTTCAAAAAATGAAGTGAATCTCCGTGCCTGTAAAGTCCGGTAATTGAACTTGCACTTGCAACCATAATCAGTCCAAAAAGGGTCATAAGCAGAATGATTATGAGAAGCTCCACATCCATTTTACCTTTATCTTTAAACGATGAAACAAGCTGTGCTAAGAGGCCTTTTTCTTTTGGTCTCGTATTTGATTTCATCCTTTTTCAACTCCTAAATAAATTTAACTGCAGCAAGTGCACAAAGGCAAACAGTTACGAGCGAGAAAACAAGAACAATTTTCACTTCGCTCCAACCGCACATTTCAAAATGATGATGTACAGGGCTCATTTTGAAAAGTCTTTTTCCCGTAGCTTTAAAATATGTAACCTGCAAAATAACCGAAAGTGTTTCAAGAACATAAATACCGCCTGCTATAACAAGATAAAGCGCATAGCCTTTGCATACGGCAATTCCTGCAAGCGCACCACCAAGAAACAGCGACCCGGTATCGCCCATAAACACTTTTGCCGGATATTTGTTAAACAGAAAAAATCCGAAAACTGCCGCCGCTGAAATAATCGCAAACATACTTTCGGGAGTTTCTTTTAAAACAATCGCAAAGAATATAAACACAATAACACTTACGGAAGAGGCAAGTCCGTCAATTCCGTCAGTAAGGTTAACCGCGTTTACACATCCAATAATTACAAGCACCGCAAACGGCAGGTACCATATTCCCATATCGAAAGAAAGTTCAGTAAACGGAATTTTAAGAGATGTTTCCATAAGTCCGTTATAATAGAGCAGCCCTACAAATATAACTGATGCAACAAGCTGCATAACAAGCTTCTGAATTTCGGTAAGGCCCAGGTTTCTTTTCATTGCAACCTTAATATAATCGTCAATAAATCCGATTACGCCAAATGCCACACTCAGGTAAACAAGCATAATTCCTTCAAGCGAATTGCCAAGGAAAATAATGCCGGATATGAGCACCGCCAGAATAAAGATTACACCACCCATGGTAGGTGTTCCCGATTTCGAGCTGTGCCATTTCGGCCCTTCTTCTCTTATCTCCTGACCAAATTTAAGTTTATGCAAAACCGGAATGGCAACGGGTGCCACAAGAACCGCTATTGCAAATGAAATTAGTGCAGCAAAACCAAACTTCATACTTTTCTCCTTTGCGATTACATAAAATAATTTTTAACGATTTTTTCCTCACAGAAAGGTACTTTTTCATTACCGATTATCTGGTATGTTTCGTGTCCTTTTCCCGCAAGAAGAACCAAATCTCCCTGCTTTGCAATTGAAAGAGCCCTTTCAATTGCCTGTGCTCTGTCTGTAATGCATTCATATTTGCATCCGGTCTTTTTCATACCCTCTTCAACCGCCACTGCAATATCTTCAGCTTTTTCGCTTGCCGGATTATCCGATGTGATTATTGCATAATCTGACAGATTGCCTGCAACCTCGCCCATTTCAGGACGTTTTGTTTTGTCACGGTCACCCGGTGCACCGAAAACTGTAATAATTCTGCCGGAAACCGCACCTCGCATTGTTGTGAGTATGTTATAAAGACCGTCCGGTGTATGTGCATAATCAATCATCACTTTAAACGGTGCCGGCACGTTAACAATTTCCGCTCTGCCTTTTGCACCTTTTGCAATGATGATGCCTTTTTCAATTTCTTCACTTTCAAATCCAAGCACACTGCAAAGTGCATATGTGGCAAGCGAGTTGTATACCGAGAATTTTCCCGGATGCATTGCTTTAACCTTATGCTCTTCACCGCGCACCGCAACATTGTAAATTACACCTTTATCATGATATTCAATGTCTTTTGCTTTAAAATCCGAATTTTCATCTATTGAATATGTAAATACCTTCGCCTTGCATTTTTCAGCAATCTTCCTGCCGTACTCATCATCCGCATTTATAACTGCAACATCGCATCTGTCAAACAGCTTCGCCTTTGATTCCATATAGTTTTCCATTGTCCCGTGGAAATCAAGATGGTCGTGTGTAAGATTTGTAAATACCGCCGCATCAAAATGAATTCCGGCAACACGCTGAAGCTCTATTGAATGGGAGGAAACCTCCATAACGCAGTATTCAATTCCCGCATCCACCATTTCGGCAAACCATTTGTGAAGTGTTCCCGATTCCGGTGTTGTTCTTTCCGCTTCAATAACCTTATCACCGATTACAGTTGTATTTGTGCCGATAAGACCGGCTTTTTTTCCGTTCATTTCAAGAACAGTTTTTATTATGTGTGTTACGGTTGTTTTTCCGTTTGTTCCGGTAACACCAATCATTTTAAGTTCTTTTGAAGGCTGCCCGTAAATAAGGCTTGCAAGCTCTGCCATTGAAGCTCTTGTATCAGCAACACGCACTACCGCAACATCATCTCTTTTGATGTCTTTTGTTACAAGCACTGCACTTGCGCCTTTTTTCACCGCTTCATCAATGAAATTATGTCCATCGGTTTTAAAACCCTCTATACAAACATACACAGAGCCTTCTGCAACTTCTTTTGTATTATTGGTAATATGGCAAACCTCAACACTTGTATTGTCATTACATGATATGTAGTTAAAATTATGCAACAAATCTTTCAGAATCATTTTTTCACCTACCCGGTTTACTGATTTTCTTCTTTGCTGAAATATACCGTAACGCTTTCTCCTTCGTCAAGAAGTGCACCTGCTGCGGGGCTCTGGCTTGTAATAATGCCTTTGCCATTAAGACTGCCCACTCCGGAAATTATCATTTTAAGTCCCGAATTTATGAGTGTTTCATTTGCCGCTTCGGCACTTGACCCAACAACATTAGGTACCTTTATCAGCATCGGGTCACCTTTAAGACCCGTATATATTGTGATACTTGAACTGCTTCTTACCTTGCTTCCTGCCGCCGGAATCTGCGCCACAATCTGGTCACCGTTTCCGTTAACAGAATATTTAAGGTTAAAGCTGTCAAGCGAGCGTTTTGCTTCTTCTGTAGTTTTTCCCACAACATCAGGAACTGTTGTATCCATTTCCTGCAAATCTTCTTCTGTATACACCGGTTCAATTCCGTAATACTGCAGGGTTTCGCTTATGATTTTACCTGCAACCGGTGCGGTAATAACACCACCGTAATAGTTTTCGCCTGTCGGTTCATCAATAATTACAAGACACACGATTTTGGGGTCATCAACGGGTGCAACACCCACGAATGAACCGATATATTTATTTGAACCACGCGGCTGCTTTTCACTTGTACCGCTCTTACCGCCGATACGATAGCCTTTAACATATGCGGTACTTCCCGACTGAAGTACAACTGTTTCAAGAACAGTTTTCATTTTTTCAGATGTTTCTGCCGAAACTGTCTGACGCACCTTTTGCGGAAGAATTGTTTCAATCGGCTGTCCGTCGGCTGACTGAATTTCTTTAACAAGGTACGGTCTGTATAAGTTACCGCCGTTTACAAGCGATGAAATTGCTGTTATCATCTGCAGCGGAGTTACTTCAAAGCTCTGTCCGAATGATGATACCGCAAGGTCAACCTCCGAAAAAGCTTCTTCAGTATGGAAAGACCCTACTGCTTCGCCCGGAAAATCAATTCCGGTAACATCACGGAATCCAAACAGTTTAAAGTTTTTATAAAAATTAGTAGTACCTATTTTTGCACCAACCTGCATAAGAACAGGGTTACATGAGTTTACCATACCGGTCATAAACGTCTGTGTGCCGTGACCTGCAGTTCTCCAGCAATGGATGTTATGTCCGCCCATATGCATATAACCGTTACAGTTATATGTTTCTTCAAGGGTAGCAACCTGTTCTTCAAGAGACATCGCACAGGTTATAAGCTTGAATGTTGAGCCCGGTTCATACACGTCAACAACAGGTTTATTTCGTTTCAGTCCGGATGTTGCAGCAACGTATGCTTTACTGTATTCTTCCCCCTCAAGCACTTCAAGCTGCGCAAGAACATCGGGATCCTTTATCTTAATAGGCTCATTAAGGTTATATGTAGGAACGCTTGCCATTGCAAGAATTTCGCCCGTATTGGGATTCATAACAATAGCACATCCGCCGTTTGCGGCTTTGTTTTCAACATATGCCTCATTCAGTGCTTTTTCAACAATTCTCTGAATAGATTCGTCAATTGTAAGTTTTATATTGCTGCCTGCCTGGGCATTGTAAAACTCTTCAAAATCAAAACTTGGGCTTCCTACTGCAGAATTTGATTGTACAATTCTGCCCGCAGTGCCCTTCAGATATGCATCATATTCATATTCAAGTCCTTCAAGTCCCTGATTGTCTGTGCCGACAACACCAAGCACCTGTGCGGCAAGCTCGCCGAACGGATAAAATCTTTTTGTATCCGCAATAAGACTTACGCCCGTAAGGTCATGCTTTTCAAGTGTTTCCTGCGGAAGCTCGTTACCGTTTTCATCTTCACCGCTTATATACGAACGAAGAATTTTTGACTGTGATGTATCAATACGTTTTTTTACATATTCAAATCTTGAATTTTTATCAAGCTGTTTTGCCACATCAGCCTGTGCCACTCCAAGAACTTCCGACAAGGTGTTTATAACCGCTTCTCTGTTGCCTGCTTCTCTGATACGTTTCGGGTCAACCGCAACGGTATCAACACTTGCACTTATTGCAAGCTCTTTGCCGTTTCTGTCAAGGATACTGCCTCTTCTGGGATTTATTTCACTTTCCTTGGTCTGCTGATCAAGTGCCATCTGGCGAAGCTCGCCGCCTTTTATGAATTGCAGATATCCAACTCTTCCCAATAAAACGACAAATAGAAGCGCAACAATAAGAGTAAACACCAATATCCTTGTAGTGAGTTTGGTTTTCTTTCTATTGGACTCCATTGTCACACTTCCCTGTTTTCAATTCTATATTTAAATATAATCTGTATTTAGTTTAAATATGACATTGCATCACCGATGTAGCGGAATGCCTTTGCAAAAACTCCTTCCGATTTGTTTCCCTGTGCAAGAACCTGCGCCGAATCATTAACGGGCACTCTTATTCTTACCACCTGATTTTTACCGGGGTTTACCATTCCAAGCTTTTCGGTTGCAATTTTTTCTATTTCTTCAAGGTTAACGTTTTGTTTAAGTTCAACCTGTCTTGCAATATTTCTGGATTCAAGCTGTTCGTACTGTGCCTTTACCGTATTTATTTGTTTTTCGTATTGAGCAATAACACCGTATCTGAGAACTATAACCATTGCAAGTGCTGCAAAAACCATTGCATATGCAGCAAGTCCCCAACGGAATTTTGATTTTGCCTTTGCTCTTGCTCTCGGTTTCTCCTTGGGTTTTATGGTGCGACGAATATTTACAGTATGTTCCTGTGGTAATACTCTTGCTAAATTATCTCTCACGGCAAGGTCATCCTTTCCTTAAATCTTTTGTATGCCTCTCAGTTTAGCACTGTGACTTCTTTTGTTTTCGGTAAGCTCGCTGTCCGAAGCAATTATCGGTTTTCTGTTTATGAGCGTTCCTCTTGGTTTACCGCCGCACACACAAACCGGAAGGTTTTTATCGCATGTGCAACCGGTTTTAAGGTTGTTAAACACATCTTTAACAATGCGGTCTTCAAGCGAATGGAAAGTTATTATCGCCAGAATTCCGCCGGGTTTTAAACATTCAAAGAAATCTTCAACTGATTTTTTCAGTCTTTCAATTTCTTCATTTACTTCTATTCTTATTGCCTGAAAAGTTCTTTTACTCGGATGTCCGCCTTCTTTTCTTGCTCCGGCAGGCACCGCCGCTTTAATCACTTCATTAAGCTCAAACGTGGTATTAATGGGCCGTCTGTCCACAATAAACTTTGCAATTCGTTTCGCCCATTTTTCTTCTCCGTAATCATAAAGAATACGGCACAGCTCTTTTTCACTGTATGTATTTACAACATCATACGCACTTTTGCTATCGTCCTGATTCATTCTCATATCAAGCGGCGCATCGTGCATGTAGCTGAATCCTCTTTCCGGATTGTCAAGCTGATACGAAGAAACCCCCAGATCAAGAAGTGCACCGTCAATTTCTTTAATTTCAAGTTCATCAAGTATTCTTTTTATTTCAGAATAATTTGAATGAACAAACGTCACTTTCTCTTTATGCAGTTCAAGTTTCTTCCCTGCGGCGGCAAGCGCCGCCTCATCTCTGTCTATTCCAATGAGTCTGCCGCCTTCCAGCAGGGAGAGAATTCCGCTGGAATGGCCGCCTCCTCCAAGCGTTCCGTCAACATATATACCATCAGGTTTGATTTCAAGCATTTCCATGCATTCATCAAACAGAACCGGTTTATGTAAAAATTCCATAGCCATTATATTATCAACTCAACCGTAGCGGCAATTTCCGCAACATCGGGCTGTTTTTCAAGGTTGTATTTGTTCCAGCTTTCCATGCTCCAGAGTTCAATCTTGTTATCAACACCCATAAGCTTTATTTCGGATGTAATCCCTGCATAAGCACGAAGGTTGGCTGAAATAAGGCATCTTCCCTGTTTATCTATTTCAACTGTTTCCGCTTCGGTAACAAAGTGGCGCTGCAAATCTCTTATTTCAGGTCTGCTGTTAGGGAGCTGACGCAATCTGCCTATAAAGTTTTCCCATTCTTTCATGTCGTAAATGTAAAGACCGTTTCCGTCAATACCTTTTGTTACAACACATCTTCCGTCCAGCTGTTCACGATATTTGGCGGGCATAATAAATCTGCCTTTTCCGTCAACACTGTGATTATAATTTCCTATAAACATATTACGCCCTCCTTTCAATTTTGAGCTGAAATTCATCCACTTTAATACCACCAAGCATCCACTTGACTCCACTTTACATCCATTTTACTATATAATAAGAAAAAAATCAAGTGTTTTTTAATAAAAATTTAAAAAAATTTTTAGCAAATTGTTACAAAAATGTAATCTTTTTTATTCCCTTACCTGAATAAGCCGTGTTTTAGCGTGAAATATTAATAAAAACCCTGTTGAAAGGAAGATTTTTTTGCTTGTAAGTTTCACCCGGACAATCATTCTTTACATTCTTGTAATAATTGCAATGCGGATAATGGACAAAAAACAGGTGGGTGATCTGGACCCCATTGAATTTGTTATAATTCTGCTTTTTTCCGAACTTGCATCTATACCCATGCAGGATATTGACCTCCCTCTCGTACACAGTCTCGTCCCTATTGCAACGCTTATCTCTCTTGAACTTATTATATCTGCACTCACCCTCAAAAGCAGGAGACTTCGTCTTCTGCTTGACGGCAAACCTGTTATTATCGTGCGGCACGGCAAAATGGATATAAGTATAATGAAATCCCTGCGATACAGTATTGATGAGCTTCTTGAACTTCTTCGTCAGGAAGGCTATGCCGACATCCGTGATGTTGAGTTTGCCATTCTGGAAAACAGCGGCAAAATAAGCATTATCCCGTCTGTTTCCGGAAAAGTCCCGACAGCAAAGGATTTAAACCTCAAGCTTGGTCCGGGAGCAATGCCCTTCCCTGTTATACTGGACGGCAAAATCGTTCCCGAAAACCTTACTGCCGCCGGCATCAACAAATCAAAGCTCGATAAACTGTTGCATCAAAAAGGCATATCATCCGTGAAAGAAGTTTTTTATGCCGTCTATGATTCCTGCGGCGAATTTTATTTGCAAAAGAAAGAGATGAAAAAATGAAAAAGGTATGGATTGCAATTATTTTTATATCAATAATTTTTTCAGTTAATTTTATATATACTCACCGCATCAACGTTTTTTCGGATAATATAACTGAAATAGTAAATCAGGCAGCCGCACTTGTTGATACAGATTATGAAGCCTGCGGAAAATGCATTGACTCTTTGCTTGAAGAGCTTGATAAATCATCACTTCTTTTGTATTCATTTTCAAACAGATCAAAAGTGGATGATGTTGAGCTTGCATCAAAATCAGCCGCTGAGTATTACAAATTTCACGATACAACTGCACTCAAACATCAACTTCTTATGATACAGCATCGTATGAACGAGTTGAAAAACTCAGGTCAGTTCAGCCTCAAAAACCTTTTGCAAACAAAAAAGCTGAGTGGATAAAACCACTCAGCTTAATTTTTCTACATATTCTTTTATACTTCTAAGCTCACCCGCAAGCGCATAACCTATCACCTTCGACAGAGCATGTGTAACCTCCGAATACGGATTGTCACTTTCCTGTTTTACATCATCTTTATGCTCATCAAGCCTTTCAAGCCTTGAATCTATCTCGTTTATGATGCTTACTTTTATATCCATACATGCCACCTCCGCAAAGGTAGTATTTCACCCTCACATCAATTTATGCAAGAACAGATATAAATTCGCATCCGATAAGCTTTTGCAAATCCTTCGGACAAAGCTCCATAAAACAACCTATTTTACCGGAGCTTACAACAAATGTTTCAAGCTCCTGTGCCTGTGCATCAACCACAGTTTTGAAAAGCTTTTTCATTCCCACCGGACTGCATCCTCCACGGATATATCCCGTAGTTTTAAGAAGGTCTTTAACGGCAATCATTTCAACATTCTTTTCTCCAACGCTAGCCGCTGCCTTCTTTAAATCAAGCTCGCCGTCCGCTCTTATAACAAAAACATAGTGTGCTCCGCTTTTGCCTTTTGTAACCAACGTTTTATACACCTTATCCACCGGCATATTGATTTTTGCCGCCGCACTGATTGCGTCAACATTGCCATCAGGTTCGTATATATGCAGAACATACTTTATTTTATTTTTGTCAAGAACGCGCATTGCATTTGTTTTTATTTCTGCCATAATATCACGCCTTATTCAACAATAAATGTACCAAAGCATTCCGGTCTGTGATAGTCAGGTTCCGGTGCAACAACCGGTGCCCATGTACCAAAATGCGGAATCGGAGTTTTATCTCCACATTTATAGAAATTCCCTTTGAATTCTTTTCCGATTTTCATGCCGTAACGGCTTTCAAGAAAATCATACGGAATAAATATTTTTGCACACCAGCCATCATCAGCCACATTGGTTTCAACACAAAACATTTCAGGGTCAACATCAAATATGTTGCTTCTGTCATATCTGTCACTGCCAAAACCTACAAGGAATGCTCCGCTTGCACTTATTTCAAAATTAAAGTATCTGTTATCATGCTCGGGATTTGCATTTATAAACACTTCCAGACAGCTGTCTTCACAAATTTCAGAATTAAACTCTGTTTTTGTTGCAGTAACCGGATTCTCATCGCTTGAAAGAAGAACCGTAATACCTGCGCTTCCGGCAAGAGCCATTGCAAAATTCTGAGGTTTAAACCCTGTTTCATCCCAAACATAGTTATCCATTTTTGCAACCTGCGCTTCTCCCCATATGCCGTCAGAAATTTCAATATTATTTTTTCCTACATTTTTAATTGTGTAAATCATCATTATCTCCTATGTCAAAGGTTAAGCCGAAAAACAAGTTTGTTTTCCGGCTTAAATATTTACTTTTTATTCATTGCCGCTACCTGAATCAGTTGTGTCTCCGTCAGGCGTTCCATCATTTGTACCCGAAGAAGCATCATTGTCTGTTCCCTGTTCAGTGTTACCTGTATCAGGTTCGCTTGAAGTTCCGCCGCCTGCTTCCTGTCCGGGTGTCTGTCCGCCGCCCGCGCCGGGATCTGCAGGTTCTCCGCCCGTTCCGGGATCGGGTGTCGGTGCATTCTCTGCATCATAAAGACCCATCAAATCTGTTTCATATCTCACTGCATAGATATATTTGAAATTAAGACCTCCTGAATAGTACTGCCATACATAAATCATGTCGCCGACATTCAGGTCACCCATTGTTTTGGCTTCAAATGTTGAAGTAAAATCATCTTCATCATAGGTATTGAGCAGAACTCGCTGTGATGCATAATTTGCACCTACAAACACATCGCTTGTCTGACCAACTCCCACAGAAAGCTTACAGAATTCCGGGTTATTGGGAATAAGGGTTATAAGTCCTGTTCTTCCGTAATAATACGGTTCTTCGTATTCAACCTCCGCAAGATCAATTGTATTACCTCTGTTATCGTATGCAATAGCTTTTCTTGATTCAAGATGAGCACTTATATCAAACAGAATTTCAATATTCATTATAGCGCCACCAGGTGCATAACCAAATCTTATAACATCGCCCGGCATAACTTCTCTTCTTATATAAGCACCATGTTCATCAGTCATTCTCTGGAAATTGCTATCCAGAACATATGCATTTATACTGCTTAAGCTTGCTGTATTATAGCTTGATTTACTGTTTCCGTATCCGTTTTTCGGATATATTGTATATACTGATGTGCCGCTGTTGAGAGTCTGCTGTTTTCTTTCAACAACAATGGTTTCAGAACGGTAATTCGGCTGTGCATCAATATTTTCATTATATATTACAAATACTTTTCTTGCAAAACCGCCGTTTGCATTTGGCACAAAATACGGTTCAACATTATATTTGCCATAGTTTATAAGTTTGGAAGAAACCTGAGAAGCTGTTCCCATCTTATAAAGACTTGACGCCCAGCTTCTGTCATTCGGCACAAAGATATATGTTGCATCAGAGCTTGCACTGAACTGAACATTTTCTCCGCTGAATTTGCCGTTTGCACCTGCCGAATATGTGAGAGCTGTGCCGGTAAACTTGTTATCTGCATCAAGCGCCACAGTTTCAAGAAGCTCAATATTGCTTCCGTTTGAAACATATC
>JAFVVU010000207.1 GCA_017502065.1 Clostridia bacterium
GCCGATAAGGACAAGTTTTATTATGAGCTTGAACACGGGCAGTTTGATTATGATTTTATAAAAGACCTGCCGGAATGAAAGAACCGACTTGAAGGATATCTTTTCCCCGACACGTATTTTATTGAAATTGGCATGAGCGAGCACGATATGATTGATATGTGTCTTGCACAGTTTGACAAAGTGTATACCGAAGAGTACAGTGCAAGAGCAAAAGAGCTTGGTATGAGTGACCATGAAATTATGACGCTTGCGTCCATAATTGAAAAAGAATGTAAAACCGACCGTGAGCTTATTTCGTCGGTGTTCCATAACAGACTGAAAAGCAGTCAGTTTAAATATCTTGAATCTTGCGCAACAGTAATTTATGTAACACGTCAGCCGAAAGACAGGTTGACATATGCGGATATTAATGTAAAGTCGCCTTATAATACGTATATAACGCCGGGACTTCCGCCGGGACCGATTGCATCACCCGGGGCGGCGGCAATACATGCGGCACTTTACCCCGCCGAGTCGGAATATTATTATTTTTCCGATGCAGGCGACGGGACAAACAGTTTTTCTGTAACATATGAAGAACATTTGTCCAAAAATCCATAGGAGAAGAAAGTATGATTGATGACAGTGTAGCATCGGCAGAGATAACGCAGTATCTGCGGTCACTTATCACGCCGAATGACGAGTTTTTGCGCGCTCTTGAAAAAGAGGCGCTTGAAGAATATATTCCCGTAATACAGCCGGAGGTTGTTCAGCTTCTCCGTGTTGTAATAAAATCGGCGGGAATCAAAAATATCCTTGAAATAGGCACCGCAGTCGGATATTCCGCAATCAACTTTGCACGCGAATGCGAAAAGGTTGTAACGGTTGAACGTGACGAGGATATGGTGCGCCGCGCAAAAGAAAATATTGCGGCGGCGGGACTTACAGAAAAAATAACCGTGGTGTGCGGCGATGCCCTTGAGTTTATGGCAGGGGACGGCGGTACCTATGATATGATATTTGTTGATGCCGCAAAAGGACAGTACATAAAATTTCTGCCCGAATGCAAGCGTCTTCTGCGTGGCGGCGGCATACTTGTGTCCGACAATGTGCTTTACAGAGGCACCGTTGCAAAAGACGGGTTTATCCCAAGAAAGCACAGGACGATAATAACCAACTTAAAACAGTATTTATACGAAATTTCTAATGATAAAGAACTGACCACTTCGATACTTCCGATAGGCGACGGGGTGGCAATAAGCAGGAAAGGCACGGATGATAATGCAGAAGGTTGAACTTTTAGCACCGGCAGGAAGTCTTGAAAAACTTAAAATTGCGGTTATGTACGGTGCAGATGCCGTATACGTTGGCGGCGAGGAGTTTTCTCTTCGTGAGGCGGCGGAAAACTTTACCCTTGACGAGCTTCGTGAGGGGGTAGCCTATGCTCATAAATACGGCGCAAAGGTGTACGTTACCGTAAACATTATTGCGCATAACAGTGATATTGATGAAATAAAAAAATATGTGGGTGAACTGTCAAAAATTGATATTGACGGCGTTATTGTTGCGGATATGGGCGTGTTTATGATAATCCGCGAAATGGCACCGCATATTGATATTCACGTCAGCACACAGGCAAACTCACTTAACTACGTTACAGCACAGACATGGTATAAAATGGGCGCAAAACGTGTTGTGCTTGCAAGGGAGCTGACAATAGACGAGGTTCGTGAAATAAGAGAAAAAACTCCCGTGGGGCTTGAACTTGAAATGTTTGTACATGGCGCAATGTGTATGTCCTATTCTGGCAGATGTCTGCTCAGCAACTATATGGCAGACCGTGACAGCAATAAAGGGGCATGTGCGCAGCCGTGCAGATGGAAATATAACCTTGTTGAAGAGCTTCGTCCGGGAGAATATATGCCTGTTTATGAAAATGAAAGAGGTACATTTATTTTCAATTCCAAGGATTTGTGTCTTATAAGACATATTCCGGAAATTGTGGAAGCAGGCGTTGTCAGTCTTAAAATTGAGGGCAGAGTAAAAAGTGAATATTATGTTGCATCTGTTGTAAAAGCATACAGAGAAGCGCTGGATGCTTATTATGCCGATCCTGAAAATTATGAGCTTGATCCGAAGCTTTATGATGAGCTTAAAAAAGTAAGTCACAGAGAATACTGGGAGGGTTTCTGCTTTGGTCAGCCAAGTATTGTTGGTCAGGTTTTCGGCAGCTCATCATATATAAGAGAATATGATATTGTCGGTATTGTTAAAGGATATGAGGAAGAAACCGGCATAACAATTGTTGAACAGAGAAACCGATTTTTTGTTGGCGATGAAGTGGAAATAATTTCACCGCTTGTACCGGGATTTACAACCCACACGGTTGATTTCCTGCAGGACGAAAAAGGATTTGAAATAACAAATGCGCCGCATGCGGCAATGACAGTAAGAATGAATTTCGGCAGAAAGGTTGCCGTAAATTCTTTAATTAGGAAAGTAAGAGAAAGAAGAGGAGAAAACTAAATTATGGCAGAACTCAGATGGCACCCGCTTATTAAAGATTGGGTAATGATTGCATCACACAGACAGAACAGACCTCAGATGCCGAAAGACTGGTGTCCGTTTTGCCCGGGATCGGGCAAGGTTCCGGAAAATTATACCGTACATAAGTATGACAATGATTTTCCGGCACTTTCACAAAATCCGCCCGAGCCTGACGATGTTGCAAATAAATTTTTCAAAGTGAAAGAAGCATACGGAAAATGCGAGGTTATTTTATATTCACCCGAGCATACCGTAACACTTCCGGAGCTTCCTGTTGACCACATTGAAAAGCTTGTTGATTTGTGGACAGAAAGATTTGAAGCAATTTCGGCAGATGAAAAAATCAAATATGTGTTCATATTTGAAAATCGTGGTGATGTTGTGGGCGTTACAATGCCACATCCGCACGGTCAGATTTACGGATATTCCGTAATTCCGAAAAAAATCGAGCTTGAAATGGATTCCTGCAGGGAATATTTCGACGAGAATAAAAAATGCCTTATCTGCGATATGCTTAAAGAAGAGGCAGAGTGCGAAGCCCGAGTAATTATTGAAAACGAATATTTTATGACCGTACTTCCGTTCTTTACGGAATATCCGTACGGAATGTACATAATCAGTAAAAACCATAAACAGAATTTAACTCAGTTTACGGCGGAAGAAAAACGTGCGCTTGCGGAAATTTTAAAAGATACAACAGGAACCTTTGATTCATTGTTTGATACAAAATTCCCGTATATGATGTGCATGTATCAGAACCCCGTAAACAGTGAGGATACATCAGATTTTTATCATTTCCATATAGCATTCTATCCACCGATGCGCTCAGCGGATAAGGTTAAATTCAATGCATCAAGTGAAACGGGAGCGTGGGCACACTGTAACCCGACAGCACCCGAAGAAAAGGCAGTTGAACTGCGCGCAGCATATGAAAAGTTCAAGAAAGGGTCAAAATAATGGATAAAGCACAGCTTAAAGCAAAATTTGAAGAAATGTTCGGAAGTGGCGGCACGATTCGATTTTTTTCGTCGCCCGGACGTGTTAATATGATAGGTGAGCATACGGACTACAACGGCGGATATGTATTTCCGGCGGCGCTTTCAATGAGAACAATGATTGCATTCCGCGAAAGACAGGATAACATAATACGTATGGCGGCAACCGATCTTGATGTTCTTGTTGAGGCAGATATAAATAATCTTGATAATTACAAGGACCTGAAATGGGGAAACTACCAGCTCGGTATTGCCGATGTTATGAAAAAACAGGGTTATTACATAGGCGGATGCGATATGCTTTTTGATGATACAACTCCGCACGGCGGCGGACTTTCATCCTCTGCCGCAATTGAGGTTGCAACGGCAATTGCCTTTGCCACAATTTCAAACGAGAAAAAAGGCATAGATGCACCGGTTGATAACATTGAAATGGCTAAAATTTCGCAGAAGGCGGAGCACGAATATATCGGCGTAAAATGCGGTATTATGGACCAGTTTGCTTCTGCAATGGGTAAAAAGGACCATGCCATTTTCCTTAACTGTGCAACTCTTGATTATAAGCTTGTTCCCCTCAATATAAAAGGATGTAAGCTTGTAATTGCAAATACAAATAAAAAACGCTCTCTTGCGGATTCTAAATACAACGAAAGACGCAGTGAGTGTGAAACAGCGGTTGAAATTCTTTCACAGTATCTGCCTGGCATAACCTGTCTTGCGGATGTAAGCGTAGCCGATTTTGAAAAATATGCTGATAAAATTGAAAATGAAACCGTAAGAAGAAGAGCGGCTCATGTTGTTTATGAAATTGACAGGGTTGTAAAATCTGTAGAGGCTCTTGAAAAAGACGATATTGCATATTTCGGAAAGCTTATGAATGCATCTCACGATTCGCTCCGTGATCTGTATGAGGTTACAGGAATTGAGCTTGATACACTTGTTGAAGAAGCAAGAAGACTCCCCGGAACAATAGGCTCAAGAATGACAGGCGCAGGCTTTGGCGGATGTACAGTAAGTATCGTTAAAGATGAGGCTGTTGACGAATTTAAAGAAAAAGTTGGCGCGGCATACACCGCAAAAATCGGTTATGCGCCAAGCTTTTATATTTCTGAAATCGGTGACGGTGGAAGAGAAATAAAATAAACCTTTAAAAAGGGATGTAACATGAAGAATAACAAAAGCTTAAAATGGATAATTAAAAATTCCCGTTTTATATTGCCGCTTGTAGGGCTAACGTGTGTGCTTGCGATAATCCTTTCGATTTGCAGCGTGTCACTTGCACTTTCAACAAAGAGCGTTGTCAATGTTGCAATAGGTGAAGAGGAAGGCTCTTTCCTGAAAAGCATTATGCCGCTTGTAGTCCTGATTATTGCACAGATTATACTTCAGGCAATAAACAGTAATGTTGCAATAAGAATTACGGGAAAGCTTATGATGCGCCTTAAGGAAAATATTTTCCGCAGCCTTCTCGGCAAAGATTATAAAAGTGTAAGCAGCTATCATTCAGGAGATTTGCTTAACCGAATCAACAGCGACGTAAATGTTGTTGTAACAGGCGTTGTTGATATTGCTCCGTCTCTTTTATCCTTTGTGTCAAGGCTTGTTGTGGCGTTTGTAGCAATGTTTAAACTGGAACCGATGTTTTCCTGTGTGTTTCTTGTTGTCGGACCGATTGTTCTTTTTGCATCCCGTGTATACAGCAGAAAAATGAAATTCTATCATAAGAAATGTCAGGAAAATGATGGTAAAATCAGTTCGTTTATGCAGGAAGCCGTTCAGAACATTCTTATGATAAAATCCTTCAGCAGTGAAAAATACATAGTGGATAAATCCGCAGTACTTCAGGAAGAAGGATACAAATTAAAAATAAAAAGAAATACAATAAGTATTTTTGCAAATATAGGAATGTACCTTATTTTCTCGGCTGGATTTTATATTGCGCTTGCATGGGGAGCATACCGTTTATCAATAGGTGCAATTACAGTTGGTGCACTTTTTGCATATCTTCAGCTTATAAATCAGGTGCAGACACCGTTCCTTAATATTTCAACGCTTATTCCAAAATTTTATTCGATGCTCGCTTCGGCTGAAAGAATAATTGAGCTTGAAAATATGCCGGAAGAAGAAAAAAGCGACATTATATACGACTATAAGAAAATTTATGACGAGCTTTCGCATATCAGTGTTGAAAACATTGATTTTGCATATGACAGTGAGCAGCCGATTTTTGAAGGCGCAAGTGCAGAAATTAAAAAAGGTGATTTTGTTGCAATTGCAGGAACGTCAGGACTTGGCAAAAGCACGCTTGTAAAGCTTATGCTCGGTATTATCAAACCGACCGGCGGCGAAATATATGCGGTAATGCTCTCGGGTGAAAAAATAAAACTTGGTGCATCTACGAGATGTCTTTTCTCTTATGTTCCGCAGGGAAATATGATTTTGTCGGGCACAGTACGTGACAATATTAAGT
This sequence comes from Clostridia bacterium, assembly GCA_017502065.1. Lineage (GTDB taxonomy): Bacteria > Bacillota > Clostridia > RUG12999 > RUG12999 > RGIG4103. The sequence continues at coordinate 5,992 of JAFVVU010000207.1, forward strand.
TTTCAAATGAAAACGCTACAGAAGAAGAAATTATTGCGGCTGCAAAAACTGCTGATATATGGGAGTTTGTTTCAGGTCTTGAAAATGGTCTTGATACAGTACTTGGTGAACGCGGGCTCGGACTTTCGGAAGGTCAGGTTCAGCGACTTGCCATTGCAAGAGCGCTGCTTCATAACGCCCCTGTTCTTCTATTTGATGAAGCAACTTCTGCTCTCGATGAAAACACGGAAAAGCGTGTGCTTGAAAATATCCGTGCACTCCCCGGGGTTATGTGTATTATAGTATCGCATAAGAAAGCGGCTATTGACATATGTGACGAAGTTATCTCAATGAAAGATGGCAAAATCACGAAATTACAAAAAAATATTGAATAAAAGTTATTTTTGTGATACAATTAAGTGATAATGGGTTGGTAATCCAAAAAACTGCATTAGTACATACATATTTAGTTTTTTGACAGCAGTTTTGATTATTTAAAATGCAGAAAAATTTTATAAGAGGGTAAAGCTGTATGTTGAAAGGAAAATTCAAGGTAACTTTGCTTGTGGACTTTATCTGCTGGAGTATAAGCTATTTTCTGACAGTGTTCC
>JAFVVU010000208.1 GCA_017502065.1 Clostridia bacterium
GTACCCACACCTGCTGTTTCCTATCTTACCCGTAAATACAAAGCCGATGCAGGTATTGTTATATCTACATCACACAATCCGTTCCAATATAACGGAATTAAATTTTTCAACCAGTCAGGGTTTAAACTTCCTGACGAAACTGAAGAAGAAATTGAAAGCTATATTCTTGGCAAAAAAGTTATTGAAGATGTTCTTACCGGCGAAAAGATAGGCAGAAAAACATATCTTAAAACCGCCGTGGAAGATTATGTTGATTTTGCACTCAAATGCACGGATACCGATTTCTCGGACTTCAAAATTGCGATTGACTGTTCAAACGGTGCTAATTTTGAAGCTGCGCCACTTGCATTCAAACGTCTCGGAGCACAGGTTTCCATTATAAATAATGCACCTGACGGAATCAACATCAATAAGGATTGCGGTTCTGTTCACGTTGAAAAGCTTTGCAAATATGTAAAGGATACCGGCTCGGGCATCGGTCTTGCTTTTGACGGCGATGCTGACAGGCTTATTGCTGTTGACGAATAGGGATGTATCATCGACGGTGACGTTATTATCGGCCTTCTGGCACTTGATCTTAAAAAGAAAAACAAACTTAAAAATAATATTGTTGTAGGAACAGTTATGAGCAATATGGGGCTTTCACTCACCTGTAAAGAAAACGGCATTTCGTTTATACAGGCACGTGTGGGAGACAGATATGTTCTTGAAAAAATGCTTGAAAAAGGCAGTGTTCTTGGCGGCGAACAGTCCGGACATATCATTTCTCTTCTTGATAACACTACGGGTGATGCTCTTATCAGTGCAATAAGACTTCTTACAGTACTTAAAGAATCCGGAAAACCGGCTTCCGTACTTAGAAAAGCTGTTACTATTCTTCCCCAGGTTCTGGTTAATGCCACAATTAAAAACGAATACAAAACTCTGATGCTTGCCAATAAAGAAGTTGTTGAATTAATAAGCAGGCTTGAGCAGAAATACGGCAGCGAGGGCAGAATTCTCGTTCGCCCGTCCGGCACCGAACCTGTTGTAAGAATAATGATTGAAGGTAAAAATACCGACGAAATGCAAGAAGATGCTGCACGTCTTGCTGCTCTTCTTGAAGAAAAGTTTTCTGTTTAACGAAAGGAATTAAGCTATGTGCGGAATAGTAGGATATATAGGAAATAAAGCTTCAGTGCCTTTTCTTCTGAATGGTCTTTCAAAGCTTGAATACAGAGGTTATGATTCAGCAGGGATTGCTGTTCTTACAGATGATAATCAGGTTTGTGTACGCAAGGCAAAAGGCAGACTGAGCGTTTTAAGTGATAAAATCAGCGGTGAAAACATCAGCGGTGGTATTGGCATTGGTCATACACGCTGGGCAACACACGGCGAACCTTCGGATGTGAATTCACATCCGCACACATCAAACCGCGGCGATATCGCCGTTGTTCATAACGGAATTATCGAAAACTATGCAATACTTAAAGAAAAACTCATCTCCCGCGGATATGAGTTTGTTTCGGAAACCGATACAGAGGTTGTATCCCATCTCCTTGATTACTATTACAAAGGAGATATGATTGATGCAATTATAAAGCTTACAGAAAAGCTTGAAGGGTCTTATGCTCTTGGCATAATATCTGCTGCTCATCCCGGCGAGATGTTTGCTGTGAGAAAAGACAGTCCCCTTATTGTCGGTATCGGTGAAAACGAAAATTACATTGCTTCGGATATTCCGGCAGTTCTTGAATACACAAGAGATGTTTATCTGCTTGAGGATAAAGAAATTGTTCATTTTAAAGGAAATGAAATTACAATTTGTGATACGGATAAAACCGAAATTAAAAAGGATGTTTTCCATATTGACTGGGATGTTTCAGCTGCTGAAAAAGGCGGATATGAACATTTTATGTTCAAAGAAATTATGGAGCAACCTACAGCAATAACAAACACTGTAATGCCCCGAATTGAAAACGGTAATATTGTGCTTGACAATATCACTATCAGCAAAGAGGATATTGATAGCTTCAACAAAATATATATAATCGGCTGCGGAAGCGCATACCACGTTGGCGTTACAGCAAAATATTTCATTGAAAAGCTTGCAAGAATTCCGGTTGATGTTGAATTAGCCTCGGAGTTCCGATATAGAAATCCGATTATAAATAAAAACGACCTTATTATTATAATAAGTCAGTCAGGAGAAACGGCCGATACTCTTGCAGCTCTTCGTGAAGCTAAAAAGCAAGGTGCACGTATTCTTTCTGTTGTAAACGTTGTCGGAAGCTCAATTGCCCGCGAATCGGATGACGTGCTTTACACCTGGGCAGGACCGGAAATTGCGGTTGCCACAACAAAGGCATACAGCACACAGATGCAGGCAATGTATTTAATCGGACTTTATTTTGCAAAAATGAAAGGAACTGTTCAGGACAGCGAATTTGCCGTTCTTATTGATGAGCTTAGTGCTCTCCCCTCAAAGCTGCAGCAGGTTCTTGATAATATGGAACTGATTTCTTCTTATGCATCAAAGCATTACAACGCAAAGGATGTATTTTTCCTTGGCAGAGGACTTGACTACTGCACATGCCTTGAAGGTTCACTCAAGCTTAAGGAAATATCCTACATCCATTCAGAAGCGTATGCTGCAGGCGAGCTTAAACATGGAACTATTTCACTTATTGAAGATGGAACTCTTGTTGTATCGCTTGCAACACAAAGCGATATATTTGATAAAATGGTAAGTAATATCAAAGAAGTTAAAACACGTGGAGCTGTTGTGTTTTCAATTGCACAGGAAGGCAATACCGCAATTGAAAGCGAATCGGACTTCGTATACTACATTCCAAAAACTCTTGATATTTTTGCCCCGGCACTTACAGTTGTGCCGCTTCAGGTTTTTGCATATTATATGGCCGTAAACAA
>JAFVVU010000209.1 GCA_017502065.1 Clostridia bacterium
CGATATATCTTATATTCCCCATGTTTACTTACGCTGTGACGGATATTTGTCACAAGGAGTTCTTCAAATTTTCTTCTGTTATTTCCTTTTAAAATAAGTTCCCCTATTTTTATTAAAATCAGTTCATCCACCGGTCTATACATCCTTTATTCAATCTTAAATTTATCTTCATCATATTTCTTGGCTGCGCGGATTTTCGGTTTGGGCACACCAAACATATTAAACTGATGTTTTTTGCACACAAAATCCTTATCTACAATTCCACGAATGCTGCAGATGCAGTCATTCATTGCAAATACTTTTTGTGCAAAAAAGCAGTTAAGACATCTTCTATCTTCCATAGTATCCTCCGCAGTTATTTAAGATTTTTAACCATACGGGTTGCAATTATTATTGCCTGTTCTCTTGTTGCATTTGCATACCCCGCTTTTTCCTCTTCCGGTGTTGTGTTTTGCGGAGCGAATCTGTTATCGCCAATACCGTTGATAATTCCGTTTGCCGCCATAAAATACACACTGTCTTTTGCCCAATCGGAAATATATGCATCATCAACAAACGCCGACGGTTTTTCATATTTCAAATTAAAGTTTGCATCTGTTGAAATGCTCCATCCCGGCATTGTAACTTTTTTAAACACACGGGTAAGCATTGTTGCCGCCTGTTCGCGGTTAAGAAGTGCCGTAGGGTCAAATTCAGTAGCAGATACACCTGTTGTTATGCCAAGTGCATACGCTATTAAAACATCTTCATTTGCCGTATCAACAAACGGATTTTCAACATAAACAGCAGTAAGTCCGTCTTCTGCCATCGCTCCATATGCTTTAACAGCAACAGCCGCAAATTCTTCTCTTGTTATATTTTCTCTCAAATCAGCAGATGAAAGGCTATCCGGAATAATTCCAAGATTTCGCACAACTGCAAGCTCTGCCTGTGCCCAGTCAGATGCTTCAAAAACATTCTGCGCTACACTGTCACCAACAGTAAACACTTCACTCCACGGAGAATAAGAATTTTTACCATTCTGTGAAACCCAAAAACGCAGACGCATATATATCGTGTTATCGTTAAGGTTGATAAATCCGCCGCCGTTTTCGTCTACATCATAACAAATTGCTTCATATCCGCAGCTTTCCGGAGTAGCATAATTTGCCGGGAAAACACTTGTCATCTGAACGTTTCTTCCGGGAGTTGTATTATCAATCCAGCTTCCGTATTTCATTTTACTAGTCCAGTTATTTTCGCCTGTACATTTCCAGTCATCTTCAGAATTTATTGACCAGTCCATCTGAACGGTAACGGCAGTATTTGCCTGATTACGAAGTTCAACAACTGAATCCGGAACAATATATGAAATAATGATTTCATCTGTCAAAGCCTTTGCTTTTTCAGGAACATTATCATCAATAGCTGCTTTAGGTGATACCGGAGCTTCAATTCCTGCTGCAAGTGCAGTAAATGAAAACACTGATAAACACATTGCCAGTACTGTTAAAACGGCTATAATTTTTCTGCTTTTCAAAATAATCGCCCACTTTCAAAAGTATTATATTTATATTATATCACTCTTTTTTTGTTTTGTCATTATAAAAATAAAAAATATTTAAAATAAAGGATTTTTTGTAAAAATAAAGTATATATTTATATAGAAGTAATTTGAAAGGTGATTATACATGTACATAGCTGCTCTTAATTCCAGTTACAAAAATGACGGAGAAACCTCGTTTTTACTGAACTCGGTTCTTGACATATGTAAAGAAAACGGAGCCGATACCGAAATTTTTAATATTTACGAAATAATGCGTGATGTTAAGAATCCATTTTGCATTTGCTGTCAGACTCCCTGTCAGGGTGTTTGCTATAAAGGTACAAAGCTCGAAGAGGCTTTTAAAAAACTCTCAACTGCAGATGCAATCATAATCGGCAGTCCCGTTTATTTCCGCGGTGTTACAGGTCAGCTAAAAGCTTTCTTTGATAAAACAAGGGCTGTTCGTGCAGATAAAGCTTGGCTAGGTAAAATCGGTGCTGCAATTTCTGTTGGCGGTTCAAAATACGGCGGACAAGAAGCTGTTGTAAATCAGATTCACGATATGATGCTTGTTCACGGCATGACAATTGTTGGTGACGGATCTGACGAATACGGCGCTGGACACTCCGGAATTTGTGCGCATAACCCCGCAAGAAACGATGAATACGCTATGTCAAGAGTGAATTCTCTTGCATACAGAATATTAGAGGAAATCAAAAAATGAACATAAGACAACAGACAGAACAACTTGAACATATGACATTATCGCCTGACGCTTCCTTTGCTGACGAAACAAAAGGGCGCCAGGTTCCTACCCCGCTTTGCGATATAAGAACCGAATATCAAAAAGACCGGGATAAAATTCTTCATTCAAAATCTTTCAGAAGACTGAAACATAAAACACAGGTTTTTATTATTCCTGAAGGAGACCATTACAGAACACGTCTTACCCACACTCTTGAAGTTGCGCAGATTGCCAGAACAATTGGCAGAGCACTTCGTCTTAATGAAGATCTGATTGAAGCTATTGCCCTTGGTCACGATTTGGGACATACACCATTCGGTCATGCAGGTGAAAGAGTTCTTAATCAGATTTGCCCATACGGATTTGAACACAATAAACACAGTATCCGTATTGTAGATATTCTTGAAAACGGCAAAGGGCTTAATCTTACATATGAAGTCCGCGACGGTATTCTGAACCACCGCTCCGCTGCAAAACCCTCAACTCCGGAGGGAAAGGTTGTACGTTATGCTGATAAAATTGCATATATAAATCACGATATTGACGATGCAATCCGTGGCGGTATTATCAAGGGTAGTGACATTCCAAAAGAATGTTCTGAAGTGCTTGGGAACAGCCATTCCGAAAGAATTAATACAATGGTAAAAGACCTTGTTGCAGGTAACCTTACATACACTCCGGATGTTGATACAGCGGCAAAAAAGCTTCGTGAATTTATGTTTGAAAGAGTGTATTATGTCGGTTCCGAAGCCAAAACTGAAGAACATAAAGCAGAAGCAATAATTGCCGAGCTTTACGAATTCTTTATAAAAAATCCAGACAAAATGCCCGAAAACGAGCGCAAACTGCTTGCCAAAAGCGGCGACCTTGACCAGGCTGTTTGTGACTACATTGCCGGTATGTCTGACGGGTATGCCGTACGCACCTACTCCGATTTCTTTTTGCCGTATTCATGGAAAATAAAATAAAATTAATTGAATTTAATAAAGGAATTGAGTAGTCTATTGTCGAATAGTAAAACTAATTGCAAAATATAAATGGAGGTTTGTTTTGAGTTATGGCGAATTTTTATTCCGATGAGCTGATAAGTGAAGTTATTGCTGCAAACGATATCGTTGATATTGCATCGGGATATATGAAACTGCAACGAAGCGGTAACGGCTACAAAGGTCTTTGCCCCTTCCATAGCGAAAAAACACCCTCTTTTCATATTTCTGCCGATAAACAGCTGTATCATTGTTTCGGTTGCGGTGTTGGCGGTTCTTCTTTGCAGTTTATAATGAACATTGAAAATCTCGATTTTGTTGAAGCACTTAAATTTCTTGCAGACAGAGCAAAAATTTCTCTGCCCGAAGAAAATTCCGCAGAAAACAACAACGAGTTTTATGAAAAACGGCAGGCAATTTATAAAGTTAATGCCGCAGCTGCTAAATATTTTAACAAAACCCTCTTTTCTGACCAGGGCAAAATTGCTCAAAGATATGTTTCTTCAAGACAACTTGATTCCAAAACTGCGATTTCGTTCGGTCTTGGATATGCAAATCCGGATATTGCCGATTGCACAGAATATCTCAAATCCGAAG
>JAFVVU010000210.1 GCA_017502065.1 Clostridia bacterium
CGTCCCAGCGACGAGTTTCCTGTTCGATAGTGCCGCCTGCTTCAAGAATTTCAATGTGGCGGTTAATTTCATAATCAATACCACGAAGAACACCGCTAAATGTGCTTACGTTTTTCATTTCTGAACGTACGCCGTATTCTTTCTGACCTACAGGTCTTACAGATACGTTTACGTCACAACGAAGTGAACCTTCCTGCATTTTACAGTCAGAAACGTTTATATACTGTAGTATTGCTTTTAAAGTATTTAAATATTCTTCCGCTTCTTTTGCACTTCTCATATCAGGTTCGGAAACGATTTCAATAAGAGGTACACCGCAACGGTTATAGTCAATAAGTGAAGAATCCGGAGTTACATCATGCATAAGCTTTCCGGCATCTTCTTCAATATGAATTCTCGTTACGCCAATTCGTTTCTTTTCGCCATCAACGGTAATATCAATATAACCGTCTTTACAAAGCGGCAAATCAAACTGCGAAATCTGATATGCTTTCGGAAGGTCGGGATAGAAATAGTTTTTTCTGTCCTGCTTACTGTTTTTATTGATATCACAATTCATTGCAATGCCTGCTTTGATTGCATAATCAACAACCTTACCGTTAAGTACGGGAAGTGTTCCCGGCATACCTGTACAAACAGGGCAACAATGTGTGTTTATTTCGCCACCGAATTTATTTGCACAGCTGCAATATATTTTTGTATCTGTTGAAAGCTCAGCATGAACTTCAATACCTATTACTGCTTCATAATTCATTTGTCACCCCTCCTTATATACCTTTGTGAAAATCTGTAACCTGCTGATATGCAAATGCTGTTTTAAGAAGAACATCTTCTTTAAATGCATTTGCCATGAGCTGAAGGCCTACAGGCATGTTATCTTTGCCAAATCCACACGGCACGGAAATACCCGGAATTCCGGCAATATTTGCCGATACCGTACAGATATCACCCGTATACATTTTAACGGGATCGGATGTCTTTTCGCCGCGTTTAAATGCAACTGTCGGATATACAGGACTTGCAATCACGTCATATTTTGCAAATATTTTTGCAAACTCATCTTTAATAAGGCTACGCACCTGCTGTGCTTTTTTGTAATATGCATCATAATAACCGGATGAAAGTGCATATGTTCCAAGCATAATACGTCTTTTAACTTCATCGCCAAATCCTTCGCAACGTGTTTTGAAATACATATCGGAAAGATTATCAAAGTTTTCTGCGCGGTATCCGTATTTAACACCATCATAACGTGCAAGGTTTGAGCTTGCTTCCGCAGAAGAAATAATGTAGTATGCCGCAAGTGCATAATCCGTTACAGGAAGAGATACTTCTTCAACTACAGCGCCCATTTCTTCAAGCTGTTTGAGTGATGCATTAATAGCCGTTTTAACGTCCTCATCTGCACCGTTAAAATACTCTTTCGGAACAGCAATTTTAAGACCTTTTATGTTATTTTCGAGAGATTTCATATAATCCGGTCTTTCAACGTCAAGACAAGTTGAATCCATATTATCATAAGCGGAAATTATGTTCATTACAGCTGCA
>JAFVVU010000018.1 GCA_017502065.1 Clostridia bacterium
GACCTTGATGTTCCCGCCGAAGGCTACGGATATGAACGCTCAAGTGCGCGCGCTTATTCCGGCAGTGCAAGTCTTAAAATAACCGATAACCGCACAAACAAATCAGCCGGAGTATACAGCTCGGGAATTCTTGATATTCACGAAGGCTATACATACCGTGCAAGCGCATGGATATACCGCGAAAGCGGCGATGCACCGCAGTTATATTTAAGATTTTTCAATATGTACAGTATGGAAATTGCATCTGCGGCGGTGTATTCTGAATCAACCGTAACGGGCAGTTGGGAAAAAGTAACCGTTACGGGCGTAGCTCCTGCGGGGGCTGTTATGGCGCGCATTATGCCGACATCTGCCAATGCAAGTACAAGTGTATTTTATGTGGATGATGTTGAAATGTATGAGCTTCCGTTCCTTGGAGGATGGACGAAAACGGGCGGAATATCTACATCTGCGGGAATTCCCGTAATTGAAGGAACACAGTATATGATAAGCGGCTTCGGCGCTTCCGATACTGTTACTGCGGCTTTTTATAAAGACGGCGAACTCTACAAACAGGTGCAGAACCCTGCGGAGGATAAATACTGGCGTTTTTATGCACCGCAAGGGGCGGATACGTTATATATTTCAACAAACGGAACTGCAGAAATGCTTGAACTTAATACTGCCGGCAACGGCACACAAATTCCCGACGGCAGTTTTGAAATAATGGCAAAAACGGGCACAAGTGCATGGCCCGGTCAGGTAGAACCCGTAGAAACCGTTTCGGTTCCCGGCGGCGATTTTGAAACCGAAATCAGCTATGTTCCGCAAGGTTGGCAGGCAAGCCGTGATAACGGAAGCATAATTATTGAAACCGAGCTTCCCGGTGACAGGGCGGGCAAAGCACTTAAACTTACGGGTAATACCGTGGGTGCGGGCATCGGCGTCCGCAGTTCGGGATACAGCATAAGCGAAGGTGTGCGATATTCGGTTGCGCTTGACTATTTTATTGAAAGTGATGTCAAAAGCGCAGACCTTTACATAGAATTCTGGCCCGATGTTCCCGAAAACGGCAACCGAATCAGCTGGGACGGTATGATAAATGCCTGCGTGGTAAAAAATGCATGGACGCATTTTGAAAAAACCGTTACCGCACCGCAGGGCGCAAAATATATTACCCTTATTTTATATATGAATCGTAACGACGGCGCGGACGGAAGTGACGTTGCATATCTTGATAACGTGGTTGTACGTCCGTCAAATCCGCTTCCTCTTGTGGAAGGAACATTTGAAACAATTGCAAACGACCCCGCACCGTGGAGCGCAAGCTATTACGGCACAAGCGTTACATATACCGACCAAAAGGCAAAAACGGGTACGAAATCTCTTAAAGTAACGGCTAATGTCAACGAAAACAAAATAATTAACGCCGAGGGGCAGACCGTGTTTGCCGATACGGGCGTGCGCAGTCCGAAGCTTCCTGCAACAGTGGGAAAAACATATTCGCTGTCGGCGGCGTACATCTCGTCGCACGAGGCAAATGCGCATCTTGAATTTTATGCAAATGACGGAACAACCCTTTTAGGCGAAAGCAAGGTGGCGCAGGCCGATTGTTCCGATTGGGAATCGGTGAGCGTTTCGGGCACTGCTCCCGCAAATACCGCTTATGTTGCGGCACTGTTTGATTTCCCCGGCGCAAGCGATGCGGCAATGCGCACAATGTATATTGATGATGTTGCCGTTAAGGAAGACGGCGCATCCTTAAATCTGCCGAACGGCGGTTTTGAAGATTATTATTCGTGGCAGGCAACAAACTACGGTACGGAAATAGCCTTCAGCGCAGATAAAGCAAGAACGGGCGGAAAATCTCTTAAATATTCCGTTCCTGCCAAAACGGGCGGCGCGGCTCATACACAGTTGATACCCGTAACGGCAGGTGAAAGCTATACGTTTGAAGCTTATTATCAGGCGTCAAACGCCTTTACCTCTGTGTATATGAATTTCTGGAGCGAAAACGATTTCGACCGCAAGGAAACAAAGCTTCTTGCAACGAATTATCAGACCTTGGCGGCAGCTTCGGATTGGCAGAAGGTGCAGATTGCGGCAACCGCACCCGAGGGCGCAACCTATGCTTCTGTAAGTCTTGTTACCGCTTCCAAAAAGGTTGCTGCGGTATATCTTGATGATGTAAGCTTTACAAAAGA